>JAIRTL010000057.1 GCA_031254915.1 Planctomycetota bacterium | reverse complement strand
TCGGCGGACAACGGCTGGTCTCCTTTCATAAAAAAAACTTTCACCCTCTCACCTCGCACGCACACCAATTCACCGCCATCTATGACGCCGCCGCAAAAACTACTTCGCGGAAGGATTGACGAGATTCGGCGGCGTCCGGCCGTCGAGCCAGGCCATGACGTTGAAAAGAATCAACCGCGACTGGTGCCTGATTCCGTCCCTGGTCGCGCCGCCGATGTGCGGCGTCATCACGACGTTGTCGAGCTCGAGCAGCGGCGAGTCGTCGTACAGCGGTTCCTGATCGAAGACGTCCAGCGCGGCGCCGGCGATGCGGCGCTCCCGAAGAACCCGCACCAGTTCGTCCCGCTTGACGAGGGCGCCGCGCGCCGTGTTTATGAAATAGGCGTCCGGCTTCATCAGTTCGAATTCGCGCCGCCCGATCATGCCGCGCGTCTCCGGCGTGACCTTGGCGTGCAGGCTGACGAAATCGGCCTGGCGCAGGAGGTCGTCGAACTCCACCTTCTCCGCGCCGGCGGCCGCTGCCGTCTCCGCGTCGACGTAGGGATCATGGACGAGTACGCGCATCCCCAGCGCCTTCGCTTTCGGGGCGAGCATGCGGCCGATGATGCCGAGGCCGACCATGCCCAGCGTGCGGCCGTCGATCTCGACGCCGCGGTACATGATGTACGGGTTCTGCTTGAGGTCGCCGTGCTGCCAGAGGATGTCCTCGCGGTTCACCGGTGTCCCCGGGGGCAGGGTGAGGCGGCGGCTCATGATCTCGTGATGCGTCTGCGGGATGAAGCGCGCCAGGCAGATCATGAAGCCAATCGTCATCTCCACCACCGCCACGGCGTTTCGGCCGGGGGCGTTGGTGACCATGACGCCCCGCTCGCGGCAGGCGGCGAGGTCGACGTTGTTGGGCGCCGCGCGCACGCAGGCGACGAGCTTCAGTTCCGGCACCGCGGCGTCGACCACCCTCGGCGTCACCGGCTCCTGCTCGATGACGGCGACCTCCGGCTTCACGGAGGAAAGCTGGTCGAAAAGCTCGTCCTCGCCGACGATCTTCTCCTTGTCCTCGCCGCCCTTGCCGAAGGGGAAAATGTCGAAGCGCCCGGCCAGCGCGGCCAGCGTCGGGGCGTCCAATTCGACGAAGAGGGAAAGCTTCTTCTTCATGTGAGCGACAATCCCTTCTATCCGTAGAGTTCGCGCCACATCTGGTAGCGCTCGTGCAGCCTGGGGGCGTAGCAGCCAGTGAGGCGGTCGTACCATCCGGAGGCGGACATCTCCCGGATGGCGGCTTCGACATCCGCATATTCGCCCACGGCGGTCCAGGCCTGAATGGCCGCGCCGCGCGAGGTTGTTTCGAGATCGCGGGTGACCACGACCTCGCGGTCGGCGAGGAGCGCGGGCATGATCCGCTTGAGGTGCGCGCTGCGGCTGCCGCCGCCCGTGAGGCAGAGGCGGGAGACGCGGCGCCCGCTGATCTCTTCGAGTTGCTCGATGTTGGCGGCGATGGCGAAGGCGAGATTTTCGACGTAGGAGGGAAGAATCGCCGCGAAAACGTTCGTTTGTTCGTTGGGGAAAGTGATCTGGAGGCGCTTCGAGTCCTTTTTCGAAACGTGGAAGCGCCGCGATCCGAAATAGGAGACGACGCCGTCGGTGCGGTCCTCGAGCTTTTCCAAAAGCCTGTAGAGGTCGTCCCGGTCGAACGATTCCTGTCCCGGGATCATGCGGATGAGTTCGGCGAGGTGGTCGAGGAGCTTGCGGTGGACCATGCCGCTCTGGAGGCAGTTGCTCTCCAGCAGCCACCGGTTTTTAAGGTAGGGGTCGACCCAGATGCGGCGCAGGGGATCCTTGAGGAAGTGGTCCTCGATCATGAGGACGGGCGTCGTCGACCCGTTCACCGCGACGACGTCGCCGAGCTCCACGAACCCGGAGCCGAGCACCGCCGCCTGCGTGTCGGACACGGCCGCAATCACGGGAATGCGGCCGATGCCCAGACGCCCCGCCAGTTCGGGGCGGATGCGTTCGACGACGTCTCCCGGGGCGGCGAGATCGTTCATCCGCAGCTTCTCGAAGCCGAAGAGACGGATCATGTCGGCCGACCAGGCGCGGTTGCCGGTGTCGAACAGCATGGTCTCGGCGGCGTTGGTCCACTCCGAGCACATGCGGCCGGTGAGCTTGTAGATGAAATACTCGTTCACCATGAGGATGCGGGCGACCCGGGCGAAGTCGTCCGGGCGGTTGTCCCGCAGCCACAACAGGCGGAGCGCCGGGAAATAGACGTCCGGCCAGCGCGCGGTGAGATCGTAAACGCGCTCGCCATACTGCGCGGCGAACCGCTCGACCTGCGGCGCGGCGCGGCCGTCGAGGTTCGGGCAGGCGAGGATCTCGAGGCCGTCCCCGTCCGTGAAGACCATGCCGTGGCGTTGCGAGGTGACGGCGGCGGCGACGATGCCGTCGCGGGGGACGCCCGATTCGGCGATCGCCTTTTCGGCGGCGCGGATCGAACTCTCCCAGGAGGAGGCGGCGTCCCAGTCCAAACCGTCGTATTCCTTCACGTAGTTGTAGCGTATTTCCTCGTAGGCGGAGCCGGCGAAACGCCCCATGCGGTCGATGACGTTGACGTGCACCCCGCCGGTGCCGATGTCGAAGGCGAGAACATGGCTCATGTCGCTATCCTCCCCCCTCCGGCACGCGCGATCGAACGGCGCTCGCGCTTGAGAACGGCGACGAGCGAGCGCGCCATTTCCTCGTCGGTGATAAGTTCGTTGACGAATCCGGCGCGCCAGGCGCCGATGAAGGCGTCGCGCTTCTCCACGCCCGCGCACACCGCCACCACGGGACACCCGAGCGGCATGTCGACGGCGATGAAGCAGCCCTGCACCTCATGGGGCAGCCGGCGCCCGTCGACATCGAAAAACTGGCCGAGAACCTCGCCCACGAACGGGCCCTCGCGCATGTTGCGGAAGACCTCGGGCTTGATGTAGCCGTAACGGACGTACATTGAGTTCTTCATCGCGCCGATGCCGATGAAGGCGATGCCGGCGTTTTCGGCCCGCCGCAGCGTGCCGGCGATGGAGGGATTGCGCTTGATGGATTCGGCCTCCCCGGGCGTCGCGCCCCATGCCGGCGCCCACAGGTTGAAGTAATCGACCTTGAGCTTGGTGGCGAGGGTATAGGAGAGGTCGAGGGGATCGAGCGCCATGTTCGACTGGGTGTTGCCGACAAGGGAGACGATCTCCCGCGTCTTCATCGGTCCATTGAAGTCGAGCAGCTGGGCGAACTGGTGCAGGGTGCGGCCGATGCCGATGCCGATGACGCGGTGCGTCTTGAGGGCGCGGATGAAGCGGTAGGTCATGCCGTAGGCGACCGAGCGCACGGGATCAGGCCCGGAAGGGACGACGGTGACTTCGTCCAGGCCGGTGAGATCGACGAGTTCGCGTTCGAGGGAGAAGAGGGAGACGCGGTCGCCCTTGATGCGTACATCCACCATGCCCCTGGCCTTGGCTTCCTTCAGGAGACGGAGAACCTTGATGCGCGGAAGCTCGAGCCGGTCCGCGATTTTCTGCTGGTTCATTTCGTCTATGTAATAATGCCAGGCGATGCGCAACAAGAGCTCGTGCATGTTGTCCTGGTGCATGCCGTCTTCTCCATGCGGCCGCAGGGACGGGCCGGACGAGTCTTCGCTGGGATTACAATTATTCGCGTGTCTGTAATTTTGAACGGACAAATGTTCATTAATTTGAATAATTGTAATGGCGCCCCGGTGTTTGTCAAGACCTTTTCGTGAAAAGGGGTGAAAAAAGCCGAAGGAATATGGATGACGTTCATGGTCCGGAGTTGCGATTCACTCAACCGCGCGCGGCCATGAAATGGCCAAGGGAAACAGGTGTGGAACAGGGCGACCCCATCCCCCATTTTCACGATTTCGGACCGCGCCCGGCATATCGGACGCGGCGCGCGTCGAAAACGGTCGCCGACGCTCCGGCGCGTACAAAAGCATCCGGCGCGGAACGTTCGGCCGGGGAACAGCGGCCGGATTCCGACTCGGACCCGCCCGCGCGCCGGGATTGCGCCGGGAGCGTTTCGGGAAAGATCCGGAAACGCGTTCTGTTGCGTCAAGACGCCGAAAGGACGGAGCGGATGCTTTTGGCGAAGCTTTCGAGAATCAGCCAGGTCGAGGTCGCGCCGGCGTCGAGGACGCCGATGGAGCGTTCGCCCAGCCGGCTGGCGCGGCCGACCTTGGCCTGAAGGGCCTTGGTCGATTCCCAGCCCTTCTTCGCCGCTGCCTCCATCGCGTCCAGCGCCGCGACGAAGCCGGAACCCTCGGCGGCCTCGAACGCCGCCGTCGCCGGGATGAGCGTGTCCATCATGGTCTTGTCCCCGACCTTGGCGTCGCCAAGGGCCTGAAGCCCGACGACGGCCGCGCGCAGCATCTTGCCGAACGTCGGGGCGTCGACGACGTCGGCGTCCTTGATCACCTTGGACATTTCGATGAAGAAGGTGCCGTAGATCGGGCCCATGGAGCCGCCGATCTCGGTAAGGAGAATGCGGCCCAGCTTCTTGAGCGCGGTGCCCATGTCCTCCTCGGCGAGGTTGACCTGATCGGCGAACATGGTGAAGCCCTTGTTCATGTTGATGCCGTGGTCGCCGTCGCCGATGGCGCCGTCGATTTCGCTGAGGTACGCCTTGTTTTCCTGAATGACCAGAACGAGTCCGCCGACAACCTGCGAGCCGTCCTTTTTATTGAATGATTCGGCCATGATAACCCCTTGATCCAATGCATAATGCATAATGCAGGATTCCTGAAGCATAATTGCGAAAATTGCCGCGCGGGACGCATTACGGACTGAGATGTATGAATTCTGCAATTTGTATGCGTTCCGGTTCCATTCGCGACGCGACCGCCGTTTTAGAACTGGGTCAAGCCCATGCAGTCGCATTCGGCGTCGACAAGCTCCTTGAGTTCGGGGTCGAGCTTCATGACGGTCAGGGTCGCGCCCATCATTTCGAGCGAGGTGAAATAGTTGCCGACGTAGGAGCGGTAGACCTTGATGCCCTTTTCCTGGATCAGGTCGTTCATTTTGCTGAACAGGATGTAGAGTTCCATCACCGGGGTCGCGCCGAGGCCGGAGACGAGCACCACCGCCTCGTCGCCGGAGTTGAACGGGAGGTCCGGCAGAACGACGTCGACCATCATCTTCGCGACTTCGTCGGCGGACTTGAGATCCGTGACCTTGATGCCGGGCTCGCCGTGGTGGCCGATGCCGAGCTCCATCTTGCCGGGTTCGATCTGGAAGTTCGGCTTGCCGACTTCGGGGATCGTGCAGGGCGTGAGGCCGACGCCGATCGAGCGCGTGTTGTCGATCGCCTTCTGCGCGGCGGCGATGACTTCGTCGAGGCTGCCGCCTTTGGCGGCCTTGGCGCCGCCGCATTTCCACATCAGGATCTCGCCCGCGACGCCGCGGCGCTTGGCTTCCTCGCCCTTCGCCGCGGAGGGAACGTCGTCGTTGGCGACGACGGTGAGGACCCTGATGCCGTCGTCCTCGGCCATGTCCTTGGCCATCTTGACGTTCATATTGTCGCCGGCGTAGTTGCCGTAGAGGCAGGCGACGCCCTTGCCGCCGTCGGCGGCCTTGAACGCATCGTAAAACGCCTTCGCGGTCGGGGACGAGAAGATTTCGCCGATGGCGACCGCGTCGACCATGTTCTTGCCGACATAGCCGACGAAGGCGGGCTTATGGCCGCTGCCGCCGCCGGTGACGATGCCGACGCGGCCCTTGGTGGGGAACACCGATTTCACGACCCGGGGATTGCCGGTCTTTTCGACGATATTCGTGTGGCACTTGAGGAACCCCTCGACCATTTCGTCGACCACCTTGGACGGATCGTTGAAGAATCTCTGCATTGCTGTCCTCCCGTATTTGTCCGAAATATGAACATCCCGAAACGATTCATGCCCGGCGGGCCGGGTCAGTTCTTGAAGTTCTTCCTTTCGATGCCCTTGATCGCCTCGACTTTCGGCGTCGAGGGCCCGTCCTTGAACTCCAGGGGCAGCCAGGCCATGACCAGCTTCTTGGCGAGCTCGATGCCGATCACCCGCGCACCCATGGTGATGATGTTGGCGTCGTTGGACAAGGCGGCGCGCTCGGCCGAGAAGGTGTCGTGAACCTGCGCGGCGCGGATGCCAGGATACTTGTTGGCGGACATCGCCATGCCGATGCCGGTGCCGCAGATGAGAATCCCGCGCTTTTCGTAGTTGCCGTCGATGATCGCCATGCATGCGCGCCCGGCGACCTCGGGATAGACGGTCGGGTCGTCGACGCCGGCGATGCCGACGTCCTCTACCTTGTAGCCCTGATCGATGAGAAACTGCTTGAGGATATTCTTGAATTCGAAGGCCGCGTCATCGCTGCCGATGACCAGGTCGCGTTTTTTATCCATTATGAAATCTCCTTGGAGGGCGGCATTCGTGACATAATGGCTTTTTTTCCTTAATATGTCAAGCGTGGTTTTCGTTTTCTTGCCATTTTTTTCTTTTATTTCGCTTGTTTCGGACCGATTTTCAAAAGGAAAACAACCATCCGACCGTTTTTCGCCTTCATGAAGCATTGTTCGGCAAAGGATGGACGGGATGAGGTTGACAATTTTATACATTCGGTTTTAATACGGTATCGGCAATTTTCCCCGTCATGCCTGATCCTATGGCTGAACCGCAAGAAAGGATGCTCATGCGCTTTCGTTCGCTTGTGTTCGCGTGTGTTTTTGTCGCCGCCGCTTCGGCCGTCGTCGCCGCGGACGGAGTTGTCTCGACAATGCGGAATGTCAGCGCCGTCGCCGAAGCGCGCGGCTTTTCTCTCATGCCGGCGAACGATTTGTCCGGAAAGACCTATCTCGGCGTGCTCGCGCCGACCCAGGCCTTCGAGATCGTCCGCCCCGACAACGGCAGAGTCACGATCGGCAGGCTGTACACCTCGTGCACCTGCGTGCAGCTCGTGTCGCCGAAACGCAATTTCCAACAGGGCGAGCGCGCCGTGCTGGAATTGCGCAACGTCAGGCCGACGCCGCCGCAGGGACAGCACTACGCCATCTACGTCCAGATCACAAGCCCGATCCGCACGACGCTGCGTTACGACACCTTTGTCCAGTCCAGCCAGTTCGTGACCCAGCCCGAACCCGTCGTCGAACCCGCGCCCGCCGTCCGCGCGCCCGCCACCACCCTCGTCGAGGAAATGGCGATGGAAGCGGAAGAAGAGCTCGAGGAAACGGCCCAGCCCAGGATCGTGCTCGAGGCGGAATCGGCCGCGGAGAGGACCGGGGACGCGGTGGATGCTGTTGTCGACGCGGCGACGGAGTCCGTCGAGTTCGCCGAAACGGCTGATACGACAGACGCGGAACCGGAGCGCGCCGAAGCGATTGCCGTCGAAACACCCCGCCGCGCCGACGCCGACGTGGACGGCGTCCCGCAACGGATCGCCGTCATCACCCTCGGCGTCGCCGACCTGCCGCGCTCGATCAAGTTTTACGAAGACATCGGCTGGAAGCCGCTCGGACGGGGCAAATACGACAACATCGCCTTCTTCCAGATGAACGGCCAGGTGCTGTCGCTGTACCCGATGGAGGACCTGCTTCGCGACCAGTACATCCTTGGCCGCGATACGATGGGCGGTGGCGCCACGCTGGCGATCCTGGTCAACAACCGCGAAGAGGCGGAGAAAGCCTTCCAGTCCTTCGTAAACGCCGGCGGCACGCCGCTGCGCCACCCGGCCGAACTCTTGAGCGGCGCCGTGACCGGCTACGTCGCGGACCCTGACGGCCACTCGTGGGAAATTTCCGCCGTGCCGCACTTCCAGCTGAACGACAAAGGCGAACTCTGGCTGGATGAAAAATAACAGCCCGCGCCGCGAATGCGCCCGGGTGAGTAATTCAGCGCGAAAGGGGAGGCCTTTGAAAAGCCCTCCCCTTTTTCGTATTTGCCTTTTCGTGGACTTTTCGCTTCAGGCCGCGCTTTTCCGGGATCTCCCGTTTTTCACCGCAACACGTCTTCGCCGCCGCCGCCTCGTCGACGGGGAAGTGCTCGCCCCGGCAGGCAAGCTCGAGGCCGTCGAGCCGAACGCCTTCGCTTTTTTGCACAGTCCATCGAGTGGCCCACTGGCCGCTGCACAGGATCATGGTTCTGGGCATAATCGCTCCTTCCTGGAAATGGAATGCGAAATGGTTCGCGACGTGGAAACAGTTTCCCCCCGGCGCGCTTTTTCGGCTATACTCGCCGGGCGAAAGGGGGACAGCATGGACAGGATGTTCGACTATCATACGCACTCGATCATTTCCGACGGCGAACTCATCCCGGCCGAACTGGTGCGCCGGGCGGAAGTCGTGGGCTACAGAATCCTGGGCATTTCCGACCATTCCGATCTCGCCACGCTGCCGACGCAGATACCGGTGATCGTCGCCGCCGCCAAGGCGGAAAACGCCGCCGGCCGGATCGGCGTCGTCGCCGGCACCGAGGTGACGCATGTACGGCCGGCGCAGATCGGCGAGGCGGTGCGGCTGGCGCGCGAACTTGGGGCGCAGTACGTGGTGGTGCACGGCGAGACGCTGTCGGAACCGGTTCTGCCCGGCACCAACCGGGCCGCGATCGAGGCGGGCGCGGATATCCTCGCGCACCCCGGGCTTGTCGGCGACGACGAGGTCGGGCTGGCGGCGGAACGCGGCGTTTTCCTGGAAATTTCCGGCCGCAAGGGGCACTCGCTCGCCAACGGCCATGTGGCGCGCCTGGCCGAAAAATACGGCGCCAAACTCCTGTTCGGATCCGACACCCACACCGTCGGCGATTCGCCGACCCGCGCCTTCGCGGAGCGCATCTGCCGCGCCGCCGGGCTTGACGAAGACGCGGTTGAACGCATGTTCCGCGGCGCCGAGGCGTTCGGCTCGCGGTTACTGGCGAAATAGCAACGAAAACGAAGGAAGCGCCATGTCGGAAAACCCCCTTCCCTCCGGCCGTCAACCCACGCACAGCGTCCGCACCTTCGCGCGAGAGGCGGCGGCGCTCGGCGGGACGCGCGTGCTCGAGCGCCCGGTCAAACGAACCTGGAAGGATTTCTTCTACCCGAAAATCCTCTCCGCCCTGACACCCGACTACTGGAAGACGCGGTTCGTCAAGGACGTCACCGCCGGGGTCATCGTCGGCATCGTGGCGCTGCCGCTTGCGATCGCCTTCGCGGTCGCCTCCGGTCTGTCGCCCGACAAGGGACTGGTCACCGCCGTCGTCGCCGGATTCCTGATCTCCTTTCTCGGCGGCAGCAGGGTGCAGATCGGCGGCCCGACGGGGGCGTTCATCGTCATCGTCTCCGGGATCAGCGCGCAATACGGCTTCGAGGGGCTTCTCGTCTCCACCATGCTGGCGGGCGTGTTTCTGGTCTGCTTCGGCCTGCTCCGACTCGGAAACGTCATCAAGTTCATCCCGCATCCGGTGATCGTCGGCTTCACCAGCGGCATCGCCGTCACCATCTTCACCACCCAGGTCGGCGACGCCCTCGGCTTCGGCCTGAAAGGCGAATCGGGAACGTTTATCGCCTCGTGGGGCGAGTATTTCCGTCGCCTCGGCGAAGCCAACCCGTGGTCCGTCCTGCTGGCGGCGGCGACGATCGTCGCGATGCAGGCCGGAAGGCGGTTTTTCCCGCGCGTTCCCGGGTCGCTTGTCGCCATCCTCGCCGCGACGGCGGCGACGGCGCTGTTCCACCTTCCCGTCGATACGATCGGGTCGCGCTTTTCCGACATTCCCACCAGCTTCCATTTCGCGTTGCCGGACTTCGACCTGTCGCGCCTGGTCGACTACATCCAGCCGGCCTTCACGATCGCCCTCCTCGGCGCGATCGAATCGCTGCTTTCCGCCGTCGTCGCCGACGGCATGATCGGCGGCAACCACCGTTCGAACACGGAACTGATCGCCCAGGGCGTGGCCAACATCGTAACGCCCCTCGTCGGCGGCATTCCGGCGACCGGCGCCATCGCCCGCACCGCCACGAACGTCCGGAGCGGCGGCCGCACGCCGGTCGCCGGAATGGTCCACGCCGTCGTGCTTCTCGTCATCATGCTCGCCCTTGGCGACTACGCGGAACTGATCCCCATGCCCTGCCTCGCCGGCATCCTCATGGTCGTGGCGTACAACATGAGCGAATGGCGCTCGTTCGCTCTGGTCCTCAAGGCGCCGGTGTACGAGGTGGTGGTGCTGCTCGCCACGTTCTTCCTCACCGTCCTCGTCGACCTCACGGCGGCGATCGAGATCGGCATGATCCTCGCGGCGTTCCTCTTTATCCAGCGCATGGCGCGGATGGGAACGGTGTTCAGCATCACCTCCTCGGGCGGCACGGAACGCGGCGCCGACATCGTCGAGGACTACCGGGACATCCCGAAGGAAATCGACGTCTTCGAGGTGAGCGGCCCCTTCTTTTTCGCCGCTTCGCGCCAGTACCAACAGGTTCTGCAGACGCTCGGAATCGCGTCCAGGGTCGTGATCATACGAATGCGGCACGTGCCGTTCGTCGATGCGACAGGCATCCGCAATTTCCGCGACTCGGTATTGTTCATGAAGCGAATGGGAAGGACGGCGCTGCTCTGCGGCGTGCGCGAACCGGTCATGAAGGATCTTCGCCGGTTCGGCGTCATCGACCTCGTGGGAATGGAAAACATCTTTCCGTCGTTCAGTTCCGCCCTGGCGCGGGCGAAGGAAATGGCGGCGGAAGAAAAAAGGGAAAACGCCGCCGGATGACGCCGAGGCGGGATACCGCCGACTTCCCCGCCAAAGACCAATTCGAAGTTTTTTGGGCGTCTGCGAAGTTGAATGGGCATCCCGTTGCGCGTTTCTGCTTGTCCCGTCGCATCCCGGAACGCCAGGCATTTCGCAGCAATTGGGTAAAATGCGCTAGCGCGTTTTCGGAAATGACGGGCCTCCCTGTTGCGTTTTCGGGTTCAACTGCGCCAACCAAAACGCGCCGTGGAAATGTCGATTATTTGCGGAAACGCTGTAGAAGGGGAGGGGTGGGAAAGAGATCCTTTCCGCGGAAAAGTCTCCTCCCCAAGAAAATGCCGGAGCATTTCAGCCGGAATTGGCGTCGTCTCCCGGGGCCGGGGCGATCGTCAGCGCGAACTCCGCCTGCGCGGCGACCTTGCCGCCCTTGACCGCTTCGCCCTTGAGGCAATAGGCGGCGCCGATGGTATCCGTGATCCTGACGCGCAGTTCCACCGTGTCTCCGGGGAGGATCATGCGCTTGAACTTGGCGTTGTTGACGCGCGTCACCACCGGAACGCCATCCACCGGCGCGTCGTCCCGGACGAGTCCGGCCATGAGCACGCCCGCCGCCTGGAAAAGCATTTCCAGTAGAAGCGCGCCCGGCGTTATCGGCGAGCCGGGGTAGTGCCCGGCGTAGATTCGCGACCACAGATCGTCGTCGGGGCGGAGCGTCGTCTTCGCCACGATCCGGTCCGGGCGCATTTCCACGATTTCGTCGACAAGGAGAAACGGCGGCCGATGCGGGATTGCGGCCTTGATGTCGTCGTAATCCATGGTCATAAGCCCCCCGTCGCCTCGAGCACGCTTCCCGTGATGTACGACGCCTCCTTGCCGGCGAGAAAAAGGATCGCGGCGGCGATTTCGTCCGCCGTGCCGAAACGCCGCAACGGGATGCTTTTCCTGTATTCCCTGGCGAGTTCCTCGGGCAGGTTTTTGATAAAGTCCGTGTCGACGTAGCCTGGCGACACCGCGTTCACGGTGATGCCGCGCCGCGCCGCTTCCCTCGACAGGCTTTTCGTGAGCGCAACGATTCCCGCCTTGCTGGCGGCGTAGTTCGCCTGGCCTTCGAAGCCGAATTTCCCGCTCGGGCTGGTGACGTTCACGATCCTGCCGTAGCGCGCGCCGCTCATCATCTGC
Source organism: Planctomycetota bacterium (assembly GCA_031254915.1). Lineage (GTDB taxonomy): Bacteria > Planctomycetota > SZUA-567 > SZUA-567 > SZUA-567 > JAIRTL01. The sequence continues at coordinate 38,139 of JAIRTL010000057.1, read as the reverse complement.
ACCGCGTACTTCGACATGTGGAAGGCGCCGCCGAGGTTGACGTCCAGCACCCGGCGCCAGTCGTCGTCCGCCATCATGGCGAGGATGGCGTCCCTGCGGATGCCGGCGTTGTTCACCAGGACCTGGACGCTCCGCCCCTCGTCCTCGAGACGCCGCCAGAACGACTTTACCGCCTCGCCGTCGCCGATGTCGAGGCGTTCCACCACCACCCTGTCGCCCGCGTGGGCTCCGCGCATGACGCCGGCCGCCCTCTCGTCGCCGCCGTAGAGCGCGTACGCGCTCGCGCCGGCGTTGACGAACGCCTCCACCGTCGCCCGCCCGATGCCGCGCGTGCCGCCGGTGACGACGACCGTCTGGCCGGAAAAATCGAACGTCATCGCCATGGGAACCCCCGAATGCAAGGCAAAAATCATAGGGCGAAAATCAAAGAAAGAAATGCAAGAGGGCGGCGCTCGCACGCTGTTTTACCTAGTGACTTCCGACTTTCGACTTCTCGCTTACTCCAGATACGCGTCCGCCTTGCCTCCGACGATCGCGCCGCTGTTCGCCGAGCCGAGCCACCCCGACATGATGATCCCTTCCGAACCGCAGTGGAACAGACCGGGAATCACCTTGGACAGGCGCTCGGAAGCGCGGAAACCGGGGAACTTCGTGCCGAAGCTGGCGCCGCGCCGGTGGCCGGTGTAGCGTTCGAGCGTTTTCGGCGTCGCCACCTCGATATGGTCGGCCATGTCGTAGACGCCCGGGATATGCCGGTCCAAGTCGCGGATGACCGTTTCGGCGAGAAGGCGTTTCTTTTCCGCGTATCGGTTCCGATCCAGACCGCCCCATTCGTCGTAGGAGGCGCCCATCGAGGCGACGATCTCGGTGCGCCGGTGCTCCGGACGGATGTGGCCGGGATAGTAGAACGAATAACTGAAGCTGTGGGGAGGAAAGGCGCGATAGGCGGCCGCATCGTAGGCGGGTTCGCCCGACGAAAAGAGGATGTCGGCGATTTCGGGAATTTTCACCCCCTCCTTGATGCCGATGTAACACTGCGCCACCGACTGCGACAGGGACACACGGCGCATTTCCTCGCTGAATTCGGGGGGAAGCGCGTTTTTCGGCAGCATGTCGAACGCGGTCGAGAGCAGGTTTCCGTTCGAGACGACGACCCGCGACTCGATGAACGCGCCGCCGGCGACGACGCCCGCGGCCTTGCCCAGATCGAGGCGGATCTCGTCCACGGTCGTTTTGAGGACGATGTCGACGCCGGACGACAGGAGAAGGCGCTGCATTTCGGCGAGCAGATAATCGGTGCCGCCGATGAAGGTGTGGGTGCCGCGCTGGACGAAGTTGGAGAAGATGATCGCGTAGGCGATGGCGGGGTCTTCGAGGGTTGTGCCGGTGGCGTAGGCCACCGTTTCAAGAAGCAGGCGCACGACGTCCGGACGACCGGGAAAATGCCGATCGAGAAACGCGCCCGCCGTCTCCTCCGAATTGTTGTAGAAATCGGCGTTGCGGCAGGCGGCGAAAAACGCCCCGCTCGTTGCGGCGTCGACGCCGAACGTCTCCGCCATGATGCGCGTGAAGTCCCCGGCTTCGAAGGTGGTCTGGAGCGAAAACTGCGGATTGTCGTAGCGGATGCGCGACAGCGGCCGGACGCGGTCGGCGAGGTCGCGGCTCCAGTATTTGCGCAGGGTCTTGAACATGCCGTACGGGAAGGCGTGGAGCGCGACGTCGAAGATGTGCTCCTTGCGGCGGAAGTAGGTGGCGTAGCCGCCGAGCATCGAGTATCCCTCCACGAGCAGGACCGAGCGCCCCGCGTCGGCGAGGCGTTTGGCGGCGGTCATGCCTCCGAGGCCGCCGCCGATCACTACGGCGTCGTAGCGCTCGGCGGCCTCGTGGATGGATTTGAGCAGCATGGTCAGGACGCCTTGGCGGCGGGAGCATCGGTCGACTTCGAGCCGGACGCCGGGGCGGAGCCGGAACCGGAGTCGGACTTGCTTTCGGACGGCTTGGGCTGCGGTTTGCGCTTGTAATCCGTTTCGTAAAAGCCGCTGCCCTTGAAGATGATCCCGGCGCCGGCGCCGATGAGGCGCTCAAGCTTATTCTTGCCGCACTGCGGGCATTTGCGCAACGGCTTGTCGCTCATGGACTGGAAGTGTTCGAAGGTGTGCGCGCAGTTGGCGCATTCGTATTCGTATGTGGGCATAACCATCTCCAATGATAAACTATCACTCGCATTTTGTCAACCCCTGAACATCGTTTCGACGCCCTGGTCATCACGGCTCGCGACTCACCACCACCCGGGCGGGACGGAGGACGAAGCCGTCGAGCTTGTAGCCGTTGTCGAAAACCTCGAGAACGGTGTTCGGAGGAACGTCCGACGAGGGGACGGACGCCATCGCCTCGTGGAATTCCGGATTGAACGGCTTTCCCTGGGCGTTGATCTTCTTTACGCCGGCCTTGGCCAGCGCCTTCCACAGATTTTCGCTCACCAGACGAACCCCGGACTGGAGCGCCTCGTACGAATCGTTTTTCTCGCTTTCCGAGAGCGCCCGGTCCAACTCGTCGAGGGGACCGAAGAACTCCTTGAGAAAGCCGGACAGACTCTCGCGCTTGAGGTTTTCCATCTCGCGGGTTACGCGCTTGCGGTAATTGTCGAATTCCGCGCGCTCGCGGCGCGCCATTTCGAGGTATTCGTCGCGTTGGGCGCGGAGTTCCCCGACCTCGGGGTTTTCACCCTTGCCGGCGTCGATGGTGACGACGCCGTCGGCGAGCATCTCGGGATCGCCGGGAAGCTCTCCGGCGTTCGCCCGCTCCCGGCGCCTGGCCGCCCTGTCAAGTTTCGCGGCAAGCCTCGCGGCTTCGATCCCGTCGAGTTTGCGCTTTCGTATCGCCGTCGCCATGTCGCCAGTCCTCGTCAATGCCGTTTATACTGTGCGCGGATCGAAATTGTGAAAATGGGGGGGGTGAGGGCAGCCCCATTCCGCATTCGCTTCCCGGGCGCATTGCTTGCCGCGCGCAGTCCGGTGAATCACAATTTCAAGAAGCTAACAGCAGATCGCAGACATTCCGGCCGCTGGCTATTCGCCAGAGTCGGAAAAATAGTTTTTCCACCTGTCCATAAAGCCCTTGCGCTGCGGGGAGACGTGCTTCTCCTCGATCGCCGCCAGCTCGCGGAACAGCTCCTCCTGGCGCTGGGTCAGCTTTTTGGGCGTTTCGACAATCACCTGGACGATCTGGTCGCCCTCGCCCCGGTCACGCAAGCGTTTGAAGCCGAGCCCGCGCAGGCGGAACACCTGCCCGCTCTGGGTGCCGGGCGGTATCTTCACCCGCGCCTTGTTCTTGAGCGTCGGCACCTCGAGTTCAGTGCCGAGCGCCGCCTGGGCGAAGGTGATGGGAATCTGGCAGACGACGTCGTCGCCCTGCCGGGCGAAGAAGTCGTGCTCCTGCACGAAGATGTAGCAGTACAAATCGCCGCGCGGCCCGCCCGTATCCGAAGGCTCGCCCTCGTCCGGAACGCGCAACCTGGTGCCGTCCTCGATGCCGGCGGGGATGTTGACCCTGATGCGCACCGTCTTCGCCTCGCGTCCGCTTCCCTTGCAGGACGCGCACGGCTTGTCGATGAACGTCCCCTTGCCCTGACAGGTCGGGCAGGTTTGCGAGACGGAGAAGAATCCCTGGTTCCTGTAGACCTGTCCGCGTCCGCCGCAGGTGGAGCACACCCTGGGCTTGCTGCCGCTTTCCGCACCGTTGCCGTGGCAGGTGGAGCAGATTTCGTTGCGCCGCAGTTCTATGGTTTTCGTGACGCCCGCGGCGGATTCCTCGAAGGTGATGTTCACCCGGCATTTCAGGCTCGCGCCGGCGCGGACGCCCTGTCCGAACGCCGAGCCGCCCATGCCGCCGAAGATGCCGTCGAAGAACGAGCCGGCGCCGCCGCCGAAAATGTCGGCGAAATGGCTGAAGATGTCCTCGGCCGAAGTGAAGTTCGGAGCGCCCTGGCCGCCCGAGCCGGAAACTCCGTCGTGTCCGAACTGATCGTAGCGTTTGCGCTTCGCCTCGTCGCGGAGCACCTCGTACGCCTCCGCCGCCTCCTTGAACTTCGCCTCCGCCTGCTTGTCGCCGGGGTTGCGGTCCGGATGGTACTTCATCGCCATCTTGCGGTAGGCTTTTTTGATATCGTCCTGGCTGGCGTTTTTGTCGACTTCCAGAACTGTGTAATAGTCGCGTTTCTTGGCCATCGTCGATCCAATAGGCATGGTGTTTCGTCAGAGCGTGGACATTCAAGCAATACGCCCCGGCCCCGAAAACCGGAACCGGGGCTCTCCCCAAGCATGCCGTTCACGGTCCGGAGTTGTGATTCCCTCAACTGTGCGCGGCCATGAAGCGGCCAAGGGAAACAGATGCGGAACAGGGCAGCCCCATCCCCGATTTTCACAATTTCGGGCCGCGCCCGGTATGGCGCCGCGGACAGGGAATTTCCGGCCGAAAACCGCCGGGAGGATCCTTCGGAACGGATCCTCCCGTGGAAAAACGCCCGGGCACCCGCAGGCCGCGGCGGCTTTGGATGCCGTCAGGAAATCGCGCCGGCCTCGACCTGGTCCTTCTTGCCGTCCTTGATCTCGGTGACCATGGTCTCGATCGTCAGGAGCAGGGTGGCGATGGAACTGGCGTTCTGCAGCGCCAGACGCGTGACCTTCGCCGGGTCGAGAACGCCCGCCTTGATCATGTCGCCGTATTCGCCCGTAAGCGCGTTGAAGCCCCTGTCGCCTTCCATCTCCTCGACCTCGGCCGCGACGACGGAGCCGTCAAGACCGGAGTTTTCCGCCAGGGTCATGAGCGGGGTGCGGATGGCCTTGAGGACGATATCGACGCCGATTTTCTCGTCGCCTTTCGCCTTGGAGCGGACAGTCTCCACGACCTTGCCGCTGCGCACCAGGGCGACGCCGCCCCCGGGCACGACGCCCTCCTCGGCCGCGGCGCGGCTGGCGTGCATGGCGTCCTCGACCCGGGCTTTCTTTTCCTTCATCTCCGCCTCGGTGGCCGCGCCGACGTTGACGACGGCGACGCCGCCGGACAGCTTCGCCAGGCGCTCCTGGAGTTTTTCCTTGTCGTAGTCGGAGGTGGTCGTCTCGATGCGGTTCTTGACCTGCTCGATGCGGGCCTTGATGTCGGCCTGCTTGCCGGAGCCTTCGACGATGGTGGTGTTGTCCTTGTCCACCGACACCGACTTGGCGCGGCCGAGCATCTCGAGGGTGACGCTTTCAAGCTTGATGCCGAGGTCTTCGGTGATCGCCCGGCCGCCCGTGAGGATGGCGATGTCCTCGAGCATGGCCTTGCGGCGGTCGCCGAAGCCGGGCGCCTTGACGGCGCAGACCTGCAGGGTCCCGCGCAGGCGGTTGATGACGAGCGCGGCGAGGCATTCCGTTTCCACCTCTTCCGAAATGACGAGAAGCGGCTTGCCGGTGGTGGCGGCCTGCTCGAGAACGGGCAGGAAGTCGCGCAGGTTCGAGATCTTCTTTTCGTAGATGAGGACGTAGGCGTCCTTCAGTTCGCAGGTCATGTTGCTCGGGTTGGTGACGAAATAGGGGCTCTGGTAGCCCTTGTCGAAGCGCATGCCTTCGACAAGGTCGACGGTCGTTTCCGTCGTCTTGCCCTCTTCGACCTGAACGACGCCGTCGGCGCCGACCTTGTCCATCGCCTGGGCGATGATGTCGCCGATCGTCTTGTCGTTGTTGGCGGAGATGGCGGCGACGGAGGCGATGTCCTCGACCTTCTTGCAGGGCTTGGCCATCTTGGCGAGGTTGTCGACGACGGCGGCGACCGCCAGATCGACGCCGCGCTTGACGGCGACCGCATCCGCGCCGGCGGCGACCGCCTTCATGCCGGCGGTGAAGATGGCCTCGGCGAGGATGGAGGCGGTGGTGGTGCCGTCCCCGGAGACGTCGCCGGTTTTGCTCGCGACTTCCCTGATGAGCTGCGCGCCCATGTTTTCGAACGGATCCTCGAGCTTGATCTCCTTGGCGACGGTGACGCCGTCCTTGGTCAGGCCGGGGTTGCCGAATCCTTTTTCATAAATGACGTTGTGGCCGGTGGGCCCGAGGGTCGACTTCACCGCCCGGACCAGCTTGTTGACGCCGGCGAGAATCTTCTGCCTCGCGTCCTGGCCGTACATCAGCTGTTTTGCAGGCATCTCACATACTCCTCTTTACGCGTTTTTTGCAGAACGGAAATGCGGTATTTTTTCGCAATCATGAATTCACAATCATGGAAAAAACTCATACGCATGAATTCGACTTACATCTTGGCCAGAATGTCGCTCTCGCGCATAATAAGCAGTTCTTCCCCGTCAACCTTCACCTCGGTGCCGGAGTACTTGCCGAAAAGGACTTCGTCGCCGGGCTGGACGTCCGGCGTCGCGCGGTTGCCGGAATCGAGCAGCTTGCCGGGGCCGGCCGCGACGACCTTGCCGCGCTGGGGCTTTTCCTTGGCGGCGTCGGGAAGAATGATGCCGCCGGAGGTCTTTTCCTCGGCATCGAGACGCTTGACCACGACCCTGTCGTCCAGGGGACGGAGCTTCGTCGCCGCGCAGCCGCAGCCGCCCTTGTCAGCCTTCTTGGACATTGTGCTGTTCTCCTCTTTCTGTTTTCTATTTTTTCGTCAAAAGAAATCGCGACCGATCATTTCATCAATAATCCATGTCGTCCATGCCGTGGTTGTGGCCGCAGGAGCCGCCGCAACCCTCGCATTCGTCCTTCTTCGGGGCCTCGGCGATCATGCAGTCGGTGCAGAGGATGAGGCCGGCGACGGAAGATGCGTTCCTGAGCGCGGTGACGACCACCTTCGCCGGGTCGAGAACGCCCATCTCGCGCATGCCGCCGTACTGGCCGGTGAGCGCGTTGAAGCCGAAATCGCCCTTGCCGGCCTTGACCTTGCGCGCGGCGACGGCGCCGTCAACGCCGGCGTTGCCGACGATCTGGCGCAGGGGCGCTTCGGCCGCCTTGCGGACGATCTCGAGGCCGATCGCCTCCTCGCCGGCAAGCTTGAGATCCTTGAGAGCCTTGTCGGCGGCGCGGATCAGGGCGACGCCGCCGCCGGGAACTATGCCGCTCTCGATGGCGGCGCGGGTGGCGTGCAACGCGTCCTCGAAGCGGGCCTTGACTTCCTTCATCTCCGTCTCGGTGGCGGCGCCGACATTGACCTGCGCGATGCCGCCGGTGAGTTTGGCCAGACGCTCCTGAAGCTTCTCGCGGTCGTAGTCGGAGGTGGTCGCTTCAATGTCCCTGCGGATCTGCTTGACCCGGGCGGAGACGTCGGCGGCGGAGCCGGCGCCCTTGACGATCGTGGTGTTGTCAGCGTCGACGACGACGCGGTCGGCGCGGCCGAGATCCTTCAGGGTCACCTTGTCCAGGGGCACGCCGAGGTCCTCGAAAATAGCCCTGCCGCCCGTCATGATGGCGATGTCCTCGAGCATTGCCTTGCGGCGATCACCGAAACCGGGCGCCTTGACGGCGCAAACATTGATGATGGCGCGCATCTTGTTGACGACCAGGGTGGCGAGCGCCTCGCCGTCGACGTCCTCGGCGATGATGAGAAGCGGGGTGCTCGCCTTGGAGACCGATTCGAGAAGCGGAACCAGGTCCTGGGCGTTGGAAATCTTCTTCTCGTGGATGAGGATGGCGCACTTGTCGAAAACCGCTTCCATGCGCTCGGGGGAGGTGACGAAATGCGGGGAGAGGTAGCCGCGGTCGAACTGCATGCCCTCGACGACGTCGATGTGGGTTTCGGTGGACTTGCCTTCCTCGACCGTGATGACGCCGTCGGCTCCGACCTTTTCGAAGGCGTCGGCGAGGATCTTGCCGATGCGGGCGTCGTTGTTCGCCGAAATGGAGGCGACGGCGGCGATGTCCGCCTTCTTGCCCTTGATGGCGACGGCCATCTTCCCGACTTCGGCGGCGACCGCCTTGACGGCCTTGTCGATGCCGAGCTTCAGCGCCATCGGGTTCGCGCCGGCGACCACGTTCCTCATGCCCTCGACCACAATCGCCTCGGCGAGCACGGTCGCGGTGGTGGTGCCGTCGCCGGCCTTGTCGGAAGTCTTCGACGCCGCCTCCTTCACCATCTGCGCACCCATGTTCTCGTACTTGTCGAGAAGCTCAACCTCTTCGGCGACGGATACGCCGTCCTTGGTGATGGTGGGACTGCCCCAGGACTTGTCCAAAATGGCGTTGCGCCCGCGGGGACCCATCGTAACCTTGACCGCCTGCGCCAACTTCTTGACGCCGTCGCGCATTTTCACGCGAGCCTCGGCGGCGAACACCAGCTTCTTGGCTGCCATAATCACTTTCCTCCTGCCAAATGCAAAAAGTACACCATGTATACCTGGACCACTTTAAACTCCAAAACCCTCCCGTCATCCGGAGGCATGCGCCCAAAAGCGAAAGACCGCGCTTCCGGACATCCGACACATGCCGCCATAAGGAGATCGCTGCAACTCATTCGGCGATGCGAAAAATAACCGATGAAGCCTGGGCAGACTTCATCGAAGAATAACAAGCAAAATTATCGCCAAAAACAAACGCGCCGAACAACTTGTGTCCGGGCGTCGATCGGCGGCAACATTAAACAACGCAACACAATTTATAACAATGAGTTGCATGTCAGGGAAATACCGTCAATTCTTGATGAAAATCGCGCCGGGTTTCAAGCCGCCCTCTCACTATGTCATAATGACCAACCCGCTCCATCATCTCCTACCAGATGCATTCGCCCGAAGACGGCGCTATTCTCCGCCGCCGAGCCGTTCCCAGATCGCTTCGTATTTCCCGGTGTCGTCGCCGAGGTCGCGGGGCACTTCGCACCGGTCGAGCGCCTCGGCGGGAACGGAAAAAGCCGGGTTGTCGCGTAGCGCCGCCGGCAGCATGGCGAACGCCTCCGGGTTGGGCATATAGTAGAGAATGCCCTGCATGTTCATCGCCGCGACGCGCGGTTCGAGCATATGATTGATGAACTGGTGCGCCAGATGATAGTTGGCCGTCTCCTTTAGGAGGACGAAATCGTCCGAAGTGATTGCCGATCCCTCCCGGGGAACGAGAAAGGCGATGTCCGGATCGACGTCCATAAGCTGCGACACGTCGCCGTTGTAGCCGTGCGCGACCACGACCTCGCCGCTGGCGAGGCCGAGATGCGCCTCGTCCACTTCGAAGCGGAGCAGATTGCGCCGCCATGACTGGAGAAGCGTCTCGGCGCGCGCGAGCTCGCCCTCGTCCGTGGAGTTGAGACTGTACCCGAGGTACTTGAGCGCCGCGCCGATCGTTTCCCGCATGTCGTCGAGCATGGTCATGCGGCCGGTCAGATCGGCGCGCGCGAAGATTTCCCAGGTATCCTCAAGCGCCGGCAATTCGGCCGCGTTGTAGCCGACGCCGGAGACGGTCCTCGTGTAGGGGATGCTGTGCCGCATCTCCGGATCTTCCGTGAGGATCACGAACCCGGGATCGATGTTCACAAGGTTGGGAATCAGCGAATGATCGAGCTCGAGAATCATCCCTTCCTTGCGCATCCGCGAACTCATGTACGAGGAGGGCGTAACGATGTCGTACTCGTAGGGACCGTTCACGATTTCCCCGTACATGGCCTCGTTCGAGTCGAAAAGGTCGATGGCGACATGGCAATCGTGCGCTTCCTCGAACTCGGCGAGCACGTCTTCGTCGAAATACTCCGACCAGGTGAACACGTGCAAAATCGCCTTTTCACCCGAAAGCGTCCCGTTCGCCGACGACAGCAAAACACATAGCGTCAGTATCGAAGTCGCCAATGGCCGCATCTCGCCTCCCCTTCTATTCGTCGGCCTTGACCATATCCCAGATTCGCACATAAAGCGCGTTGTCCTCTCCGAGGTCGCGGATCACCTCGCAACGGGCAAGCACCTCGTCGGACACGGCGAAGGCGGGGCTTTCGCTCAGTTCGGGATCGAGCATGGCGACGGCGGCGGGATTGGGCATGTAATAGAAAATGCCTTCCATGTTCCGCAGCGCGATCTCGGGATCGAGAATGTAATTGATGAACTCGTGGGCGAGGCCGGGATTCCCCGCGCCATTGAGAATAACGAAATCGTCGGACGCGATCGAGGCGCCTTCCCCGGGGACGAAGAAGTCGATGTCGTCGTTCTCTTCCATGATCAACGCGACGTCGCCGTTGTAGCCGTGGATCACGTGGAATTCGCCCGACCCGAGGCCGATCTTCGCCTCGTCGACCTCGAACTTGGCGAGATTCCTCTTCCATTGCCGCAGAAGCTCTCCGGCCTCGGCGAGCTCATTTTCGTTCGTCGTGTTGAGGCTGTACCCGAGATACTTCAGGGCGGCGCCGATCGTTTCCCTGACGTCGTTGAGCATGGTCATGCGCCGGGACAGGTCGGTGCGCGCGAAGATGGCCCACGATTCGTCCTCGACCTCGCCAAGCCGTTTGCGGTTGTATCCGACGCCCGAAACGGTGCGGGTGTAGGGAACGCTATAGCTCATGTCCGGGTCTTCCGTCATGGCGGTGTAGGTGCGGTCCATGTTGTCGATATTGGGAATGAGCGAATGGTCGACAGGGGAAAGCATGCCCTGCTTGTTCATCACCGCCGACATGTAGGATGACGGCGTGATGAGGTCGTACCCGCCGGCGCCAGCCTTGATTTTCGCGTACATGGCCTCGTTCGAATCGAAGTAATCGATCGACACCCGGCAAGCGAACTCGTCCTCGAAATCGGCGATGACGTCCGGATCGAAGTAGTCGGACCAGGTATAGACGTGCAATACCGATTCTTCGCCGGCCGACGCCGAGTAGGAGCCAATAACCGAACAACAGCAAAGCGCCGCAAGCAAAGCCGCTTTTTTCATGCCTACCTCCATTCTCATTATTATGCGTCACATTCCCAGGAATGCGGGTAATCGCCCGTCTTTCCCGCCGAAATCAAAGTATCGCATTTTTTCCAGCCAAAGCAATGCCGACGGGCGCATTTTTGACCGGAAACAGTCCGCCCGCATCAAACAAAAATGCCCCGTAACGCAACATATTATGTTGTTGTATGTTATAAAAAACCTTCCACAAAAGCGATCAGCGCCTTGAAATAGCCTGCAGAGAACCGGAAAATCGGCCGATCAACTAATATCGGAGATATACGGTATTGGTTGTCTTGCTTTGGGGAGCGGAAAATGAATGTCGAATACGTGAAAAGGATTGCCGCCTTCATCGGCGCGGTCGCCGGCATGTTCGCGGTGACGGGATGCTGCAACACGCAGGGGAACTGCAAAACGCCGCCGCCGCGCCAGGCGGCATATGCGTCGAAATACAGCCTCGGCTCGGGAACGAGCGCGAACACCAGCGCCGCGCGCCTGGTGGCGCAAAGGAATCCGCCGTGCGTCAGTTCCTGCGATTGGCGCATCCTCTCGACTCCGGCCGGTCGGCGGACAGCGCCAAAGGTTCCGGATCGCCGCCCGTGCGAATCGCCCGCCGCCATGCCGGCGCCGGTCGTGACGCAACCCGCGCCCGGACCGGTTGCCGTTTCCAGCGTCGGCTGCGCCACCGGCGCCTACGATGGGATCATTCCCGGCGGCGCCTGCGAACCAAATGGAAACCTCGGCGCCTGCTATACGCTTTCGGATGAAGAGCTCGCGTCCGGCCCCACCGTCTACGTACCCAACGCCGGCGCGCTCGAAGTCTTCACCACGCTGAGCGCCTCCGGGGACGACTTCATCCCCGCTCCGCCGGAATCGGCGCCGGAGGAAGTCACGCCCGTGGTCGAGCCGCCCGTGGACACGACTTCCGTCCCCGCGTCGCCAGTGACCGCGCCGATCGTCGAACCGGCGGCGATCGAACCGCTCGCGCCTCCCGCCGGTACGGCATCGGCGCGGGCGTCGACCGAAACGGCGGACGCGCCGGCGGCGGAAATGCCCCCCGTCTTCCGCCGGGGCGCCACCGAAGCCGCGGCCGAGGAGGTGCTGTCCCGGATCGGCAAGGTCGAGAGCATCGATGCGCTTTCGCCCGTCGAGCTTCCTCCCGATCTGTGAGCCGCCGGGATGCGCCGTTTATACGGTTCACGGTCCGGAGTTGTGATTCCCTCAACTGTGCACGGCCATGAAATGGCCAAGGGAAACAGATGCGGAACAGGGCACAACCCCCGTCCCCCATTTTCACAATTCCGGGCCGCGCCCGGTAATATGCGGATTTCCAATGACAACCTATTCCGCGAAGCCGTCGAAAAGCAGGCCGCCGAAATAGGTGACCGTATTCGCGCCGTTGATGTAATTCATGCCGGCGCTCGCGGCCAGTTCGTTGACGAAAATACCGTAGCCTTCGAGCGATCCCGGACTTTTATCGGGGAAGCGGCAGGGGTTGTCCGGATAGGTGCATTGTTCGCAGTTCGTGCAGCCTTCGTTGGCGAGAAGGAAATGGGCGCCGATATGGGGGCTAAGCGCCTCCTCCAACCGGAGCGCCATCGCCTTGAAGGAGGCGAGCCCTTCCATCATCGCCTCGAAATCGTACGAATCCTCGAGATCGTACTTGCCCGAGAACACGAGCATGTTCTTTAAGCGGAAGCAGCGCGACTTGCACTCGTCCACGGTTCCCACGGCCGGCGGACAGGCCCAGGTCACGCCGTATTTCCTGCACGTGTTCGCCTCGCACATTTTCCGCACCTCTTCGGAAAACACGATATCCTCGACGCGGACAATGCCGTGCTGATGGACGCCGAGGCTGTCCAGGGCCGGTTGCAGATCGAATGCCATCCTCTCCCCTTTCCAGAATGTTTTGCGCGCCGTCACCCCGGATCCGGGCGTGAACGGTCATCAGTAGCCGCAATATGACGCCATGGAGCGGTTCGCCGTTTTCCCCTGTTTGGCGAGGTGGTCGTTCCGCCAGGCGAACATGGCCCCCAACGGCGGCTCCAGGGCGCCGCCGGGTCGCTGGAGAAACATCCCCACGGGACAGGCGGCGGTTTTTGTTTCCCTTTTTACGAAAACACATTGTCGCCATTCCGGCGCCGTCCGGGTAAGCGTCCATGTTTAATGTGCGTACTTGATGACGCGGTGATTCCTGATATACTGGACACGTCCCGAAATTGCGGCAATGGGGGATGGGGGTTGCCCTGTTCCGCATCTGTTCCCCTTGGCCATTTCATGCGCGCGCACCGCCGGGGGAATCACTACTCCGGACCGCGATCGGTATAGTATGCTGGAGGCGGGACCGCATGCAAGCGCGTTTTCCGCCGTTGAAAGGCGGTGACGAAATGGCGGCCGAACGATTCGGCATCACCGCACGACCTGCCCGGCGCGCGGGTCGAATTCGTTGTCGCTGGTGCGCTCGGACTGCGCTGGTTCAAACCGTAAGGAGCGTGAGATGAACAAGACCCTGTCAATCGAGGGCATGAGCTGCGACCACTGCGTTATGGCGGTGGAAAAGGCGCTCAAGGCGGTCCCGGGCGTCGAGGAGGTCGAGGTCGACCTGGCGTCGAAATCGGCGGAAGTGAAGACGAATGGCCAAGTGGCCGACCAGGCGCTTGTCGAGGCGGTCGGTGAAACCGGCTTCGAGGTCGTCGGCGTGCGGTAATGCGATTTCGCCCATGACGCCGGACGGCGGGCTCGCGCCCGCCGTCCGGCGTCATGGGAAGCCGCATCCGGGGATATGGGACATCGGTGAATTCGGAATTCAGGCGGTTCAATTAAAAACGATCATCGTCTTGATCGCGCCGGGCGCGCGCGAAGCGGCGAAGGCTTTTTCGAAATCGGCGACCGGGAAGCGTCCGGTGACGAAATCCTCCGCCTTGAGTTTGCCGGTGCGAATCCACTCGATCAACGGCTCCTGGGCGGCCGCCTCGAGGGTGCGGGTCGGCCACTGGTGGACGAGCAGGTTGAAGTTGAGCGGACCCTTGCCCTTATCCACCACCATGGCGGCGTCGGCGATGACGCCGTACACGCACATCGAGGCGCCGAGCTTGAGAAGCGGCAGCGAGGCGTTGGTGATGGCGGTGTTTCCGACCGCGTCGATCACGGCGTCCGCCTTTTCGCCCGCATCCTTTTCGAACTCGCGGACGAAGTCCTGATCGGGGACGTAGACGGCGTCGGCGCCGAGGCGCTTGGCGAGCGCGTGCTTGTCCCTTTGCGGTTCGACGCAGGCGACGAACGTGAAGCCCTTGTTCTTCGCGAAGGCGATGAAGGACAGACCGACGGGGCCGGCGCCGAAAACGAGAATCCTGTATTCGGGCTTGAGGTTGAAGTCCGTGAAAGCCGCGTACACCTCGCGCCAGGTGCAGAGAAGCCCGGCCGCGTCCGGCTGAATGTCCCGCGGCACCTTCTTCATGATCTGGTACAGATCCGACCAGCCGTGCGCCTCGTCGGCGACGCCGCCTGCGACCATGGCGAGATGGTCCCGGGCGACGACGTAGTCGCTCGCGCCGCCCCATCCGAACTTGTACGGCGCATCCAGTTCCCAGATGAGGCCGCCGATGACGCGGTCGCCCGGCTTGAAGGATGCCGCCTTCGCCCCGACCTCCTCGACGATGCCGGAGTTCTCGTGCCCGACGAGCATGGGATAGCCCTCGGGACCGATGCCGGGAAAATGCCCGTCGACAAGCTTGCGGTCGGTGGCGTTGCAGATGAAGTTCACCTCCGTCTTCACGAGGGCGTCATAAGGGCCGATCGTCGGCTTTGGAACGTCCACCAGGGTCATTTGGTTCGGTTTTTCGATAGCTATCGCGCGCATGGGTTGTCTCCTCTGAAAAGTTGGCGCTCCTTGGTCGGGTCGTCCTTCGAAAACGATGCGCCGGTCATCGGCGTGATTCGCTTTGCCGTGTCATTTATATTTTTCCCATCGCGCGCATCTTCTTGAGATTGAGATAGCCGTCGATGACGATCACGGCGATGAGGGTGAGGCCGACGACGACGTTTTGCAACTGGGTGTTCATTTCCAGCAGGTTGAACATGTTCGTGAGAAGCGACATGAACGCGACCCCGAGGGCGGCGCCGACGGCGGATCCCTTGCCGCCGGCGAAGCTGCCGCCGCCGATGACGCAGGCGATCATGCAGGTCATGTGCACGCCGCCGCCCATGTACTGGGTGGGGCTCTGAATGCGCGCCACGGCGAGAACACCGGCGAGCGCGGCGAGAAGCCCGGTGACGGCGTAGCAGAGGAAGATGATGCGCCGGTCGTTGAAGCCGATGAGCCTTGACGCCTCGCGGTTGCCGCCGACGTAGTAGAGCCGCCGGCCGGACGACGAATATTTGAGGAAGAAGCTGAATCCGGCGAGAATGGCGAGCATGACCCAGATCATGTAGTACATGCCGAGGAACTGGCCGTCGCCCATGGCGATGAAGTCGGCGGGGAACTTGCGGTGCTGCATGTTCCTGTCCCACAGCGTCATGGCGAAGCCGTAGCCGATGTACTGAACGCCGATGGTGGCGATGAGGGCGTTGATCTTGAGGACGGCGACAAGCAAGCCGTTCAGGCAGCCGGCGAGAAGCCCGGCGACAAGAACGCACAGGACGATCCACGGCGTCGAGAAGCCCCAGTCGTTGAACTTTCCCGAAAGGAGTCCGGCGAGAAGCATGATCGAGCCGATCGACAGGTCGAAGTAGCCGCAGATGAGGCAGATCATCATCCCGAAAGCCATGATCGCCGTCGGCGCGATGCTCGCCTGGAGCGAATTGAGGTTCGCCCGCGTGTAAAACACGTCGCTGGCGATCGACAGCGCGGCGACCAGCGCCGCGCACAGGGCGAAGGAGACGGATTCGTTTTTCCTGGCCAGTCTGCCGAGCATGTTTGTTCAGGTCCTTTTGCCGTTGATTCTGACGTCGAGGTGTATCGCCAGGATGAGGATTGAGCCGAGGATGATCTGCTGCACGTAGGTATTGATGTTGTACGACGTCATGCCGTTTTGCAGAAGGAAGACGAAGAAGACGCCGAGCATGGTCCTGACCATGCTTCCCCGGCCGCCGAAGATGCTCGCCCCGCCGATGACGGCGGCGGTGATGATGCCGATCTCGAGGTTCGCGCCGACGGTGACGTGCGGGTGCTTGAGGCGGCAGGTCATAAGCGCGCCGCCGAAGGCGGAAAGCGCCGCCGACGCCGAGAAGCAGAGGATCTTCACCAGGTTCGCGTTCAGGCCGTAGAGGATCGTCGTGGAGAAGTTGTTGCCGATGCAGTAGAGCTGCTTCAAATGCCGCGAACGGGCGAGGAATAATTCGAACAGCACCGCGACCGCGACCATCGCGAGGATGGTCCACTTGACTCCGAGGACTTCCTGGGTGATGAATCCCCATTGGGCGCGCGGAATCTGCCGGCCGCCGAATTTCTGGATCTGGATCCAGTTGTAGCCTTTCACCGCCATCATGACGCCTATCGTCACCATCATCGAATTGAGCTTGAAGGCTGTGATGAGGAATCCGGCCGCCAGACCGATCACGGCCGCGATCGCCATGGCGAGCGGTATCGCCGCCTCGACGGAAAGACGGTGGTTGAAGATGAAAAGTCCGAGGAGCGCTCCCCCGAGACCGAACAGCGAGCCGACGGAGAGGTCGAGTTCGCCCATGATGATGAGGAGCGTGAACCCCACCGCCGCGAAGAAGCTGAACGACACCTCGTAGAGGATCGAATGGATGTTGTTGTATGTAAGGAAGTTTTTCCGCGTCAGCGACAGGAAGACGAACAGTCCGATGGTCAGGAAAAGGATGATCCAGCTCCCGAAGTTGAAATTCCGCTTCTCGTGCGTCGCCAGCGAGCGTCCCGTGTTCGCGGTCATGTCATTCACCTTCCGGTTCGGCGGATCCGACGGCCGCGTAGCGCATGATCGTTTGCTCCGTATAGTCCCCCGCCTTCACCTCGTCCACGATCGAGTTTTCGCGCATGACGAGAATGCGGTCGGAGAGACTCATCAGTTCCGGGAGTTCGGAGCTGAAGATGACGATCCCGACCCCCTTCGAGGCGATGTCGAGGAGGAACTTGTGGATTTCCGTCTTGGCGCCGACGTCGATGCCGCGCGTCGGCTCGTTGACGATGAGAATTTCCGGCTCCGGCACGAGGCAGATGGAAAGCATCACCTTCTGCTGGTTGCCGCCGGAAAGGTTCGCGGGCCTGGTCGACAACGACGGCAGCGCGATCGCAAACGCCTTGATGAAGTCCGTCGCCAGGCGCGCGATCGCCTTCAGGTTGAGAAAGCCGAGGAAGCGCGAGAAGCGCCGCAGCACCGGCAGGGAGAGGTTGTCCGTCACCGGCAGTTCGGGAAGAAGCCCGGCTATTTTACGGTTGTTGTTCAGGTACATCACCCGTTCCGCGACCATAAGGCGCGGATTCACCTTCGGGAAGCGCTTTCCCTTGATCGCGATTTCGCCCTCGTCCTTGCCTTCGAGCCCGTACATCATCCGGGACAACCTGCTCGCGCCCGATCCCTCGAGCCCGAACACGCCCAGGATCTCCCCGGCCGCGAGCGACAGGTCGGTCGGGTTGAGGGCGTTCCTCTTCGCCAGCCCCTTCACTTCGAGCAGCACGGGCGCGTCCGGACTCGTGTTGGCGACGGTCTTTATCTGGTACAGGCTGGCGGAAAGATCGCGGCCGACCATGTTGTTGATGAGTTCGGATTCGGCGAGGTCGGGCGTGTTCTCTAGGGTGGCGACGAATTCGCCGTCGCGAAGCACGGTGATCCGGTCGGAGATGCGCATGATCTCCTTGAAGCGGTGCGAAATGTATATGATCGTCAGCCCCTCGCCCTTGAGGCGCTTGAGAATGTTCAACAAAAGGTCGGCTTCGTGGTCGTTGAGGCCGGACGTCGGTTCGTCGAGGATGATGACCTTCGGCTCGGCGACGATGCTGCGCAGAATCTCCACCATCTGCTGGCCGGCGAGGGTCACGGACCCGAGCGTCTCCTCCGGCTTGATCGTCTTCAGGCCGAAGAGGTTGAGTTTATTGCGCGTTTCCTCGTGGAGGCGGGCGTAATCGATCCGCCCTCCTTTTTTGAAATTGTGATAGGGGAATATGTTCTCGGCGACGGTGAGGTTTTCGAACACCGCCAGCTCCTGGTGGACCATATGGATGCCGAGAGCGTGCGCGGCGGCGGGCGAGAAATGCTCGATGCGCCGGCCGTCGAGCGTGATTTCGCCCGAATCGGGGCCGGTTTCGCCGCCGATGATCTTCATGAGCGTGCTTTTGCCGGCGCCGTTTTCGCCGAGCACGGTGTGGATTTCGCCGCGCCGGATCGAAAACGAGACGCCGGTGAGCGCCTTCACCACCCCGTATGTCTTGGTGATGTCGGCGATTTTCAGGAATTCCCGATCGCTTGCGGTCATTCGAGGTTCCCCGCCTGGAGCGTTCCTGCGACGTGTTTGTGAAAAGAACGGACTGTCCGGTCCGTCCCGGGCGCGCGGTCGCCCGCGGGTCCGGGGACTCGGGAAGGCGGCCTGACGGCGGCCTTCCCGGGCGTTCCCCCGATTTATGCGGTTAATGGTATAGGGGCGTATCGTAGGTGTCCATGTTGTAGTGGTCGAAGTTGTCGACGTTTTCCTTGGCGATGACGACGTTGGCGGTGTAGATGGCCGGCGGATAGACGCTGATGCCCGACGCCTTGTTGTCCCCGGTGATCGGAATGTCCTGGAAGCCGTACTTGGTGTTCATTTCCAGGAACTGGATCGCCAGGTAGCACATCATGGCGGTGCGGTTGGTGAGGGCGGCGTTGACGTGACCGGACTTGATGTACTCGAGCATCGCGTCTTCGCGGTCGGCGGCGATGACCACGAGCTTGTCGGCGGGAATGCCCAGCTCTTCCATCGCGGTGCCGATGGCGGCGCCGCAGGCGGAGTCGAGGCCGACGAAGGCGGTCGCTTCGGGGTGGTTGTTCAGGAGATCCTTGGCGGCGCGCAGGGACGCTTCCGCTTCGCACTCGCCGTCCTGGTCGCCGACGATTTCCCAACCCGTGCCTTCAAGCGCTTCCTTGAGGCCTTCGAACTTCTGGTCGATGTTGGTGGAGCCCCAGTTGCCGATGACGAGAAGCTTGCCGGAGTCGCCGCCGTACTTGATGAGCTGCTCGGCGGTTTCGCGGCCGGCTTCGACGTTGTCGAGACCGATGTAGAGGTCGCCGAGTTCGCCGGACTCCGCTTCGACGATGATGATGGGAATGCCGGCTTCCTGGGCCTTGAGGATACCCGGGTTCATGGCGGCGTCCCAGGCGACGGAGACGATGCCGGCGGGCTTCCTGGCGACGACCTGCTCGAGCGCTTCGCAGGCGATCTGCGAATTCCAGTCGTCGGAGCCCTGGCGGATGATCTCGACGCCGAACTGCTCGGCGGCGTACTTGAAGCCGAGGTGCATGTCGTAGCAGTAGGGCTGGCCCTGGCCCGGGGCCACGTAGTAGTAGGTGGTCCGCTCGCCCGCGAAGGCCGCGCCGAGACCTAGCACCGCAAACGCCGCGATGGCCAAAACGCTTTTTCTCATCCCATATCCTCCTGTTGTTCCGCCGTAGAATGGCCGGCCGCATCACGATGGGGCCGGCGGAAAATTGGATCGGTTACAGATCGATGCAGACGATGGTGTGGGGCGGCTGGTGGCCGGCGTTGACCTTGCCGTCGTCGGTGACCATGTCGAAGCAGGTGACGTGGAGCTTGCCGTTCCAGTAGATCGGTTCGCCGGGCTGGTCGAGTTCGCCGCGGGCGCCGTCGGAGTCGGGGCTCATGGCGATGCGCTTGATGTCGCCGTTCCTGTCGATCCTGGCGATGGCGTTGGGGGAGAAGTCGGCGACATAGATGTTGCCTTCGGGGTCCATGCACATGCCGTCGGTGGTCATGAGCTGGCTGGTGTCCTTCGCCCAGACATACTCGTCCTTGACGCCGCCGTCGCGGTTGAAGGTGACCTTGTGGATGGCGCCATCGCCGAAGTTGCCGAGGTAGAGGTTGCCCTTCTTGTCGAAGACGAGGCCGTCGAGGCCGTACTGGATTTCCGGGTTTTCAGTGATGACGGTGAGGAGAATCCACTTGTCGGCGAGGGTGTTGGCGACCTTGATCCCCTTGGCGTCCGCAGGGAAGCGGTAGACGCAGCTCACCAGCTTGCCGGACGGATCCTCGACCTTCTCGAGACTCGACTGGGTTACGTAGAGATAGCCGTCCCGGTACTTGATGCCGTTGGGGTGTTCCATGCCGACAGCGATCTCGGTGAACTTCACCGGGTTGTCGAGGCGGTCGAACTCGGCCTTGATGATGCGGCCCTGGTTGACTGATTCCGGGTTGCCGGTCCAGCCCTGGTTGTCGACGATGTAGAGATTGCCCTCGTCGTCAAAGTCGATGCCCATCGGGCGGGCCACCCCGGAGGTCCCGTTCACCGGCACGTCGAACCATTTCCTGACATTGCCGTGGCGGTCGACGCGGATAACGGCGCCGGGGAGATCCTGATTGCCGAAGTTCGGGCAGGCGACGACGAGGTCGCCGTTGGACGCGATCGCCATGCCGTCCGGGGTGGCGACGATGTCGCCGGGGAGCGAGACGAAGAGACGCGAAACCTGCAGGTGGCGGGGCACGTTGTATTTCAGCTTGTCCGCGGAGACGCAGGCGAAGGCGGCGCAGAACGACAACGCGAGGCACAGTAACGGGACGCGCTTGACCATGGAATGCTCCTCTTCAAAAGAATTGTCCCGGCGGGATCGCGGGCCGCGCCGCGCGATTCCGCCACACGCATAAGAACGCGCCGCCCCGCCGCGCGGAACGCCTGCAGTCGCTCCGCCTGAACGCTGGGAAAACGGCGCATTCTTCCTTTTCGTCAGACCGGGAAGTCCGGGAACGTCGGTTCCAGGGCCGCGTACAGCTTGTCGAAGAGCTTTTTGTGATTGCGGTATGTTTCCAGGTTCTCGGCGCGCGGGCGGACCGTGTCCACCACGCGGAAGAAGTTGTTCACCACCGAGAAGTCCTTGTAGATGCCGGCGCCGACGCCGGCGATGATGGCCGCGCCGATCGACGTGGCTTCCTCCAGATAGTTCGGGATGTTGATTTCCACTTCGTAAATGTCGGCCATGATGTCGCGCCAGAGCTTGCCTTTGGCGCCGCCGCCGATGACGGTCATCTTGTCCACGGGCAGGCCCTGCCCCCGGAAGATGTCGACGATGATCGACAGATTCATCGACACCCCCTCGAGGACGGAACGCACCATGTCCGCTCGGGTGTGGGTCATGGTCAGGCCGACGAAGCCGCCGCGCGCGATCGGATTCCAGCGCGGCGTGCGCTCGCCCAAAAGATAGGGAAGATAGACAAGGCCGTTGGCGCCGGGAGGCGAGCCGGAGGCGGTGCGGTCCATGACCTGGAACGGACTTTTGCCCTCCTCCCCCGCAATGCGCGTTTCTTCGCGGCAGATTTCCCGTTGCAGCCAGGCATAGGAAGCGGATGCGGTCTGCATCGTCCCGGTCGGGTGGAACGTCCCCGGGACGGCGTGCGCCCAGGTGAAGGTCCGCATCATCGGGTCGTACAGGGGTTTTTCGCTCGTCGTCGCGATCCAGGACGAGGAGCCGAGGTAGTTGTAGGTCAGGCCGGGAGCGACCGATCCCGCACCGACGCCCGCGCACATGCCGTCGCCCGCGCCCGCCACGACCGGAATGCCCGCCTTGAGCCCGAGCGCCTCGGCCGCTTCCCGGGCAAGCTCCCCGACGATGCCGATCGAGGGGATGATCTCGGGCAACATGTCACGTTCGAGCCCGGCGGCCTTGACGAGTTCGTCCGACCAGTCGCCCTTGACGAGATCGTAGAGATTGGTGCTGGACGCGTCCGTCGGTTCCGCGATCATCCTTCCCGTCAGCCGGAAGGTAAGCCAATCCTTGGCGTTGAGCATCTTGTGGGTATTCTTGTAGATGCCGGGCTGGTTGTCCCTGACCCACATCAACTTCGTCGCGCCGTAGGACGCGCTCGCGCGGTGGCCGGTGATGCGGTAGATTTCCTCCGCCCCGCCCCGCTCCTTGAAGGCGGCCTCCTCCTTCGTCGAGCGCTGGTCGCAATAGAGTATGTGCTTGCGCAGGGGCGCTCCGGCCTTGTCCACGCAAAGGCAGCCCATCATCTGGCCGCTGAACGAGACCGCCGCCACGTCGCCGGGATCGCGCTTTTCCATCAGCTTCCGGCTGGTGATGCGCACCGCCTCCCACCAATGGGCGGGATCCTGTTCAGCGAAGCCGCCGGGCGCGTATTCGGTCGGGTATTCGTGCGATGCGCTTTCGATCAGCCTTCCCTCTTCGCTGAAAATGGTCGCCTTGTTGCCGGACGTTCCCAGATCGTGGGCCAACAGCAGCTTGCTCATGGTCCTCCCTCCGCAAGAAGACGCCTTCATGGTTAGGATGCGACGCGGCAAACGATTCGGCTTTCTATGCCGTTCCCGGTCCGGAGTCGTGATTCACTCAACTGGGCGCGGCCATGAAACGGCCAGGGGAAACGGATGCGGGACAGGGCACCCCCCATCCCCCATTTTCACACTTCCGGCTGCGCGCAGTATATGTCCCGCATGCGGCGCCGAGAC
Source organism: Planctomycetota bacterium (assembly GCA_031254915.1). Taxonomy (GTDB): domain Bacteria; phylum Planctomycetota; class SZUA-567; order SZUA-567; family SZUA-567; genus JAIRTL01. The sequence goes on along the minus strand of JAIRTL010000057.1, from coordinate 15,651 downwards.
GCGATTTCAACGCATGCATCTGGTGCATCAGGAACTGCATCGCTTGAAGCAATCGGCATGCCATTACTGGAACAAAGCTGGAACAAGAATCTAACTTCATCAAAATAGGGAAGTATGAAAATCTCCCAGATTTGCGTCCCGAATTGGGAATTCCATGACTTACCCATAATGGGCAAGCATTACCCTTCCCGTTTCGCGTAACCTCACACACGCGACAATGCGAGTACGATGTTTTCCGCCGCCTGGCGGGCGGCGCGGAGTACGCTTTCCGCCGTGAAGCCGCCGACATGGCTGGTGCAGACCGCTTTCGGATGGGTCGTGAGGGCGGTCTTGCCGGGCGGTTCCGGGTCGAACACGTCGACGCCGTAGCCGAACGCCTTGCCGGAGTCGAGCGCCGCGAGCATGGCGTTGTCGTCCACCGCCGCGGCGCGGGATGTGTTGACGACGATGACGCCCGGCTTCGCCTGTTCGAGAAACGCGGCGTCGACGAACGGCTTGTCGCCGCCGGGGATGTGCAAGCTGACGACGTCGGCCTGTTTGGCGATGCCGTCGGGTTCGACGTAGCTGAAGCCCTCGGCCTCGAACGCCTTGTCCGGGTAAAGGTCGTACCCGATTGCCCGCATCCCGAGCGCCTTGCCGAGCCGGACGACGAGCTTGCCGATCTGGCCGCAGCCGACGACGCCCAGCGTCCTGTTTTCCAGTTCAATTCCCTGCTTTCGCTCCCAGCCGCCGGACGCTATCGAGGCGTCGGTCTTCGGGATGTTGCGCGCGATCGAGAGAATCAGCCCGATCGCCAGTTCGGCCACTCCGCGCGCGTTCGCGCCCGGAGTCCGCGCCACCTCGACGCCGCGTTTCGCCGCCGCCTCGAGGTCGACATTGTCGACGCCGGTGCCGTTCCGGCTGATGACGCGCAGGCCGGACGCCGCCTGGATGACGTCGGCGGTGATTTTTTCAACCCCCGCCAGCCATCCGGCGCAACCGGGCAGGACTTTTTTCAACGTCTCCGGATCAGGCGTCACGCCGGGCGCGGGGATGACGATTTCATATCCCGCCTCGCGCAACGGCGCCAACGCCGGATGGTCGGGCGTTTTCAGCGAGCGGGGGGTTATCAGGATTTTTGTCATGCACACCCTTTCCATTACAGCATTACAGCGTTTTCGGAAATGGTCGACCTGTCCCAGGCGCGTTTTCAGCCGGCGCAGTTGAGCCCGAAAACGCAACAGGGAGGCCAATCATCTCAGAAAACGCGCAAGCGCGTACTGAACTGCAAACCGCCCATGAAAACCACGAGCCGCAAAATGCTCGCCACGAACTAAAAACTAGGCGTTTCCCCATTTGGGGTTGTCAATGACGGCCGGCTTGCCGTCGCGTTCGACCATGAGCTTGCGGAAGCCTTTGCGTTCGATCGTGCCGTAGTCGTGGCCGGCGTCGCCGCGAAAGACGAAAAAGGTCTTGAGCGGCTCGTCCGGCGACACGTTGATGCTGCGGTGAGCGTAGCGGCCGGGAACGTACACTGCCTGGCCGGGAAGGAACTCGCCCACCTCCCAATCGCCTTCGGGGCTTTCCATCAGCATGTAGCCGTGGCCGGAAAGACAGTAGTAGACCTCGGTGCATTCGAGAACCTCGTGGAAATGTCCCTTGGTCATGAAGTATTCGTCGCCGACCTTGCCGGGATAGACGATGCTGGTCCCGACCGCCAACTCGGCGGAGGTCCGCGGCAGGCCGAGGTCGTAGAAGTCGTACATCTTGACGTCGCCCTTGGCGAGAAGCGCCTCGTAGGCGGCATCGTCGCGGAACATGCCTTTCATGTAGGACAGGTTCCGCTGCAGGGTCGGATAGCCTTCGATGAAGCCGGTGGCGAGATCGACTTTGATGGTGATCGATTTGTTTGTCGTGCCGGTGAATGTCATGCCTGCCCCTCTCCTTTGCCGGGGACCAAGAAGCCGGAGCCGCGCTCCGAAAACGGAAACACGATGACGTAATGGATCATAAGAGTTTATGCAAATCCCATGCCATTGACTTCGCCGGATTCCGCCCCGCATCGCAAGACGCGCATTGCTATCGCAACCGTTTATATCGCAAAATATTGCAAAAAGACCAATCGATGAAGCGGCGATACTCCCCGCGTTTTTCCATTTGACAAATCGGGGGCGGCATTGCACATTTCGTGTAATCGCGGTCCGGGTTTTCACGTTTTTGTGAATCCGGATTTACACATCGGGCGCACCCAGTATAACCAACATTTGTTGCGAAAACCCCGGCGTTTTGGGATGCGATGGGACGAGCCGACATGCTCAACAGTATGCCCATTCTACTACGCAAAACGCCCTGAAGGCATGGCAAAAAAATTTCCGAAACGCGTCGTGTGTGAAAACGCTACGGACGGGAGGCGCCATGGACGGGAACGCCGTAAGGGAGCGCATGCGCGTTGCTGCAGAGGCGCGGCCGTTTTGGGGAGTCGGCGTGTCCATTGAATCGTCCGCCAAAGCGGCCGACGCGGGCGCGACGTGGGGTCTGGTCAGCCACGCCGTCGGCCTGGCCCGTGACATTCCCGCGTCGGCGATCGGTCTGCTTCCGTTCGCCGACGCCAACGCCGCCGCTCTCGCGCAGACCCCAAAAACGGCGGATCCGCGCATCCTCCCCGTCGCCGCCGTATTCGCCAACGACAAATTCAGGACCAGCGCCTCGCTTCTCGGCGAGCTGGCCGGGCTCGGTTATGAAGCGGCGCAGAATTTTCCCAGCGTCGGTCTGCCCGAAGGCAGGGTGCGCGCGTTTCTCAACGAGGCGGAAATGGTGTACGAGCGCGAGGCGGAGTTCATCGCCGAAGCGGCGGCGGCGGGCTTCTTCGCCATGGGCGTGTTTTTCACCGCCGGGCAGGCGGTCATGATGGCGGAAGCCGGAGCCGACATGCTTGTGTTCCATCCCGGCCTCAACGCCGACGGCGAACACCGCGAATGGAATCACTCCTCGCGCGTGCGCTTTATGGAAGCGGAAGAACAGGCGCGCGCCGTCAACCCCGACCTCATCATCGTCCGCAGCAGCTTCAACCTGGACGACTGGCCGCCGGGCGCCGCCGACTCCGGGATCGGCGTGCAGTACGACGGCTGGATGTGAGGAGGAAGGAACAAGCTCCAATTTCCAGCATCCCCGGCGACCGTCATGCCCGCTCGTCCGCGAGACCGTTCGCGCAACGGATTATTCCCGATTCGATGGTGCGACGCAGGCGCCCGGCGTTTTCCGGGTTGGCGGTGTTCTTGTTCGTGCCGTGGTGCAAATGGCAGCAGAGGGCGAGGAATTTGAGGTTGAAGCGTTCGATGCCGGCGTTGAGCAGGCGCGCCGCGAATTCGTGATCCTCCGAGCCCCAGCCGACGAAATCCTCGTCGAAGCCGTTGACCCGCTCGGCGTCCGCGCGCCACACCGCGAAATTGCAGGTGCGGACCTTGTCGACGCCTTTGGCTGCGCCGGAAAAGATCCGCGAAAGAAACGGGGAGCGAACAAGGTTTTTCCGGTTGCCGACGCCGGGCGTGAACAGGGACGGCTCGACCCGGTCGGCGGCGAGGGCGGCCTCCGTCCGCGCCGCCGACGCGATGGCGCGCGTTCCCTGCACGAATCTGCCCGGTCGCGCCGCGGCGATATGGTCGGCGACGAACTCGGGGCGCATAACGATGTCGCCGTCCACGAAAACGATGTATTCGGCCTTGGATTCGCGGATGGCGGCGTTGCGCATCCTGCCGGCGCGGAAGCCGTCGTGTTCGCGCCAGACGCGGCGGATCGGGAGGCCGAGCGCTTTCGCGCGCAGAACGACATCCGCCGTTTCCGCGCCCGAGCCGTCGTCCGCGACGACGATCTCGTCAGGCCCGATGGTCAGCGCGGCGGCGCTCCCGAGCGTCGCCGCAAGGTGGCGGGGCTTGTCGTAGGTCGTGACGACGAGGGCGACACGCATTCCGTCGTTTATCCTAAATAACCTTTCCTCCGCCGATCGTCGCGATCCGCGTCCCCGAGCCCCGATTGCACGCAAAAACTCGCCGTCCATGCCGTTCACGGCGTATTCCCATGGAGCGGGTCTATTCGTAGGCGTGGTCCCCGACCTCCTCGCCGCCGAGAACGGCAAGGAGCTCGATGCGCTGAACGGCGAGGTAGGCGATCGTCACCAGCGCCCCGACCTCGCCCTCCTCGGGGTCTTCGTCCTTCATGCGCTTTTCGAGGTCGGCCGTCAGCGTTTTCCAGCCGCCGATATTCTGCGCCAGCGCCGCCGCCGCCCCGGAGGAGAACTCCCTGCGCGCGACCTCGAGAGCCTTGGCCTCGACCTGCGCGAGCAGCTTGTCGTAGGCTTCGCGCTGGCCGCGCGCCGCCTCGAGGATTTTCCCGGGCGCCCGTCCCGCATCCTCGACCTTTTCGAAAAACGACTGTTCTATTTCCATGATGCGCATCTCGAGTGCGGTCGGTTCGAAGTCCTCGGCGTCGACGTCCAACTCCTCGGCCGCATATGCGGGGACCGCCGCCGCTAGGGCGGCGACCAACAGGAAAAACCACTTTTTCATCATCGGTCCTTTTCTGGTTTCGCCGGATCGCCGCGCCGGCGAATGCCGTCGTTATGCCTCGAGCGCCTTTTCGGCAAGCGCCTCGCCGGCCTTGCGCGCTTCGTCCAGGATGTCGGCGGTCGGGCGGTAGGGGAACTTCAGCGCCGGGCGCAGCAGTTCGTACTTGCCGCGTTTGAGATATTCCTCGACCTGGTCGGGACCGCCCTTTCCGGCCCAGCCGTACGACCCGAACGCGAACGCTGCCTTGTTCGGAACCCGCATGCCTTCCATGTAAACGAGCGCGGCGGCGGCGGCGGGCATGAGAAGCCCGTTGAGGGTCGACGAACCGAACGCGAACGCGGCCGCGTCCATGAACTCGGTGGCGATCCCGGTCAGGTTCGAATGCCGGACGTGCACGAGGTTGGTCTCGACGCCGGGCTGGGTCGCGCCGTCGAGGATGGCCTCGGCGGCGCGGGTGGTGCTTTCCCACATGGAGTCAAAGAATATCACCACTTTTTTCTTGTTTTTGTTGACCATCCAATCCTTGTAGGCGGCAAGGATCGTCGGCACGTTCGACCGCCAGATCACGCCGTGGGACGGGGCGATCATGGCGATGTCGAGGCCGGCGGCGGCCTCCATGGTTTTCCGGACAAAATTGCTGTACGAAATGACGATATTGGCGTAGTAGGTTTTCGCCTCCTCCATGACGATCGCGGGGTCGACCTCGTCGTCGAAGCGCGCGGAGGTGGCGATATGCTGGCCGAAGGCGTCCATGGAGAACAGGAGTTTGTCCCCGGGGACATAGGTGAACATGGAGTCGGGCCAGTGCACCATCGGCGTCTCGATGAAGCGTAGCGTCCGCTTGCCGAGGGAAATTTCGTCCCCGGTCTTGACGATGCGCCAGTTCCAGTCGGCGCCGCCGAAATAGTTGACCACGGTGTCGCGGCATTTTCTGGTGGCGACGATCTGGACGCCGGGGAACGCCTCCACCGCCATCGGCAGCGACGAGGAATGGTCGAGCTCGGCGTGATTGCAGATCAGGTACTTGATCGAGGCCGGATCGGCGAACTGGCGGATATTTTCGATCCACCGTTTGAAAAATGATCCCTTGACAGGGTCGATGACCGCGTTTTCGTTGTCCCGGATCAGGTAGGAATTGTACGTGGCGCCGCGATCGGTGTTGTAGGAATGAAAATCGCGGACGTTCCAGTCGATCGCGCCCACCCAGTCGATGTTGTCATGCAGTTTGGTGCGCATGGGATGTCGTATCCTCCATTGTACGCTGTTCGCACTCGGAAATTGCGAATGCCGGAACCGCGAACGGCAAGAGGCGTTTTCCGGGCGGGGTGCGACAGTTGCGCGTTCCGCCTTTCTCGGTCCCGCCCAAATCGCGCCGCGCGCGGCAAAATTGGCCCCGTACTGCGCCACTATACGCTTGTCCCGGGAATTTTGCAAGAAGCTGTTCCGGCGCCGATGCCGTCGCCGAGCCGGTGAGATGCGACGGAACGCCGCGCCCACCGCCTCCGGGATCGCGCGCGGTCGGGGCGGGGAGTCGGGAGAATTATACTGGCGCGGCCGAAATTGGGAAAATGGGGGATGGGGTTGCCCCTGCTCCACATCCGTTTCCCTTACCATCTTCATGACAGCACACCCTTGGGGGAATCACAACTTCGGACCATGATCAAGGCATAAATGCAAGGGTTTTTTGAAATGTTTTTCGCTTTCCAGGCAATATGAAGATGGGTAAAATTGCCGGCGGACATGTTTAATCAATTTGTCCGTGGCGGGGAATCGCCGTTGGCGAGCGACATTTTTCGGATAAACGCCGAAAAATAAAAAAGTTCTCTCCCGGATTCCGGTTGATATTCTCTTAAGGGTTGTTTTTCATGAGGTTCGACCGTCCCGGACAGTCGATATTAGGGAAGGACGATTGTACGTATTAACTGGGGAGCAAGGGATTTTTTCCTTGACAAGAAGGGTGCATTCAGGTGGAATGGACATATTGTTGACGACCGATGGCGTGGGCCGTCATTATCGGACGATGGGGAGTAAATGGGGTCCGATAAAACATTCATATAGAGGAATATACAGAAATTCGGGCATTTTTTTTCGTCATTGCCGTGAAGGAGGAGAAGATGCGTAAAGCTTTGTTTATAGCCGCGATTATGATGTTCGGCGCGGCGGCTTGGGCCGCCACGCCGGGCGAGGAAGTTCCGTTCAGGGAAGGCCAGCCCATGCCGCCGGCCCCTCCCGGGATGTCCTGGTGCCTGATCCAGAAGCCCGCCGTTTATAAAAACGTCACCGAGACGGTCACCGTTCGCCCCGCCGCCACCTTCCAGGTTCCGGTTCCCGGCGAATACGCCACCAAGCAGGAAACGATTCCCTGCGTGCCCGCATACCGCGTCGGCAAGGTGGTTCCCGCGCAGTTCAATGCCGAGGCCGTGCCCTACACCTGCCAGGAAGAATATGTCGTCCTCGAGGTCATTCCGCCCCAGTTCGCCGACGTCCCGCAGGTCGTCGAGATCTGCCCCGCCTACGAGCAGATCGCGATCATCCCCGCGCAGTTCCGCGACGTCCCGAAGCGCCTGATGGTCGAACCGGCCCGCAAGGCTTTCCAGCAGCAGGCCTGCGACGACGGCAACCTTTGCTGGACCGTCTGCGAAACGCCCGCCAAGTACCGCGATGTCGTCACCAAGGAACTCGTCGCCGACGCCCGCGAACAGCGTACCCCGGTTCCGGCCAGGACTCAGCAGATCATGGTCCGCAAGGTCGTGAAGCCCGCGCAGGTCAAGGAAGTCCGCGTTCCCGCCAAGCAGGCGACCTACCAGCGCCAGGTCGTCGCCGCTCCGGCGCGCGTCGAATGGCAGACCGTTCCAGCCGCCATGCAGACCGTTCCGGTTCTCGTCGAGACCAAGGCCCCGAGCTTCACCAGCCAGGCCATCCCCGAGAAGAAGGAAACCATCACCCGCCGCGTCCTCGAGGCTCCGGCGACCATGGTTTGGCGTCTGCAGCCGAACTCCGTGTACGCCCGCTGACAGTCGGAACGTCGCACAAGTTCGCGCGAAACACCGAGTCACCACTGCGCCGCCTGTTCCCCGAACAGGCGGCGTTTTCTTGCGCCGCGACGCGGGGGGTGGAACTTGCGGGCGGAAAGAAAGCTCGCGTGCATCAACGCGAAGGCGGCGCCGTGCCTTGCGGGCGAATGTTTTCTTGCGCTCGGTAGAGAAAGGAAAACCGGTGGCGGACGGACGCGCGGCCTTGGGACTGCTTGGCGAGGAATTGGCCGCCGACTATCTCAAGTCCGTAGGCATGCGGATTGTCGGTCGGCGCGTGCGCGTACGGCGGGGCGAACTGGACATCGTCGCGCGCGACGGCGTCGAATGGGTGTTTATCGAAGTCAAGACGCGTTCGTCCGGCGTCATGGGCGACGCCGCGAGCGCCGTCACCATGAAGAAGGCGCGAAGCATGACGAAGGCGGTCAGGGAATACCTGCACGACCACGATCTTGAAGACGCGCCGGTGCGGTGCGATCTGGTGACGATCGACTTCACCCCGGACGGCGCTCGGCGTCTCGAACATCACCCGGCTTCGATACCCATGGCGTGAAACGGAGGACACATGCGGATCGGCGTACTCGGCGGCTCGTTCAATCCTCCCCATCGCGGGCATCTGGCGCTCGCGCGCGCGGCGCTGGCGACCGGTCGACTCGACCAGGTCGTCTTCATCCCCGCCGCGTCGCCGCCGCACAAGAAAGCCCCTTCCGAAGCGGACGCGCCGACCAGGCTCGAAATGACCCGCCTCCTCTGCGGCGGCGATCCCCGCCTCTCCGTCGACGGGCTCGAACTCGAGCGCGCCGGCCCCAGCTTTACCGTGGATACGATCCGCAGGTTGCGCGCGGTTCGCCCGAACGACAGCCACCGGTTGATCGTCGGTTCCGATATGGCCCTGTCCTTCGGGATCTGGCGCGGCCCCGGAGAAATACTCGAACTCGCCCCGCCTCTCGTCGCCGAACGTCCCGGCGCGCCCCTGCCGGACGACGACGCCCCCTTCCCCGGCCTGACCAACGAAGAAACGGCGGTTCTCAGGGCGGGCCGCTTTCCCATGGAGCCTGTCGACATCAACAGCACCATGATCCGCGAGCTTTTCAGGAACGACGCGGAAGACGACGAAATGCTCCGCTTGCTTACGCCGGAGGTTCTTCGCTTCATCAGGGCGCGCGGACTCTATGGACAGGCTCTTATCCGAACGGATTGAAGGATTGCTCCGGAAGGATGTCGAAGCGCTCTTGACGATGAAAGGCCGGCGGCGCGCATAAGCGCGGGGATATCGCCTTCCGGGTCGTCTATTCGCCCTGCCTGCGGACAGTCAGGTATTCGTCGACGCGCGGGATCGTCCAGTCGAGGCCGTTCTTCCTGAAAGGCCGCAGCCGGCGGGCGATCTCTTCCGGCTCGACGGTGTTGAAATCGAACATGCCGAAGTGGTGCGGCACGAGAAGCGGTATCCCCGCCCTGACGCACAGTTCCGCCGCCTCCTCGACCGTGAAGTTGCCGGGAACGCCGCACTCGCGCCGGTAATCGTCGCGTCCGTTCACAGGCAGCAGCGCCACGTCGACGCCGCGCTCGCGCAGGAGCCGGGGCAGGCCGTCGTAGGGAACGCAGTCGCCGGAATGGTATATTCTGATCCCGTAAAGGGCGACGACATAGCCGGCGTAGAGGATGTTCCCCTTGCCGTCGTCGGCGAGCGTCTCGTGGGCGGAGGGAACCATCTCGACGGAGAAGCCGCCGAACGAACGTTTTTCGAGCGACGACAGGTGCACGATCCGGTCGCGGTCGGCGCCGCGCTCCAGCGCCTTGTCGCGGGCGCTTCTAGGGCAGATCAACCGGCAGTCGGGATTCAGCGCCATCAGCTTGCCGATGCTGCCGGGATCGAGGTGGTCGGAATGGGCGTGGGTCGCGAAGATGTAATCGACGCCGCGCGGCTCGTCCGGCGCCAGCGGCGATTCCATCATGCGCACATGCTTGAACAGGGCGTCCCGGTACTTTTCCGCCAGCGCGTTTGACAGGTACGGATCGATCAGCATGAGAAGCGAGGCCGAGCGGACGGCGAATCCGGCCTGCCCGAGCCAGAACAGGTTGACCGTTCCGCCCCGGGCCGGGTTCGCTATCGCCTCGAACATCGGAACGAGCCGCGAATGGAGCTTCCTCTCGATTCGGTTCGCTTCGGCCGTCGGCATGGGGCTCCTTTCCGGAGCGGTTCTTGCAGAGCGCTTCCCGCGGTATCGGCCTATCTCGCCGAAGCCGCGAGATCGGATACGGCATCGAACCCCGCGCCTGTGACCGGGATGTCGACGTCAAACACTTCCGCCACCACCCGGGTCCAGCCGTAGACGAAATAGTCCCAGCCGTCCACGACGTGAAGGTTTCGGCTCTTTTCCTGCGCCCTCGCCTGGTCGAGGAACACCAGGTCGCCGCGGTAATTGAATTCCCACACCTGCCCGTTTTCCGGGAAAACGCCGGCGTCGGTGAGGGGCGATCCCGGACCGTCCTTGCCGAGGCCGGTGCCGTTGACGACCATCGACCCCGGCTTCAACGCCGCCATGACCTTGTCGTTCAGGTCCGGAGTCGGGCAGAGATTGTATTCGATCGGAATGTCGAAGCCGATTTTTTCATGAATGCGACGCATTTCGTCGAGGCGCGGCCGGCTGCGGTTGTCGACGATGATGCGCGCCGGGACGTCGCCGCCCTTGTCCTTCTTTTCCTTGAGATACATGGTGAGGGCGAGACAGGAACCTCCCGCGCCCAGGAGCAGCATGTCCGCGCCCGTTTCCTTCCAGTGGCCGTCGGGCACGATGCGCTCGAGGGAAAGACCGCTTGTGATCGGATCCTTGGCGTGGCCGATCAGTCTGCCGCCGCGCTTGGAGATGGAGCTGACTTCGCCGAGAATGTCGGCGTAGGGATCGAGGCTGTCGAACATGTCGCGGCAGGCGGTGAGAAGATCGATCTTGTGCGTGGTGACGAGCGCGCCCAGCGACAAGGGATCGCGCTTGATGAACGCGACCGCTTCGCGATATTTTCCCGCCGCGTCGTGGTGAAGAAAATCAAAGCCTTCGATTTTGGCGTTGAGCTTGAGATATTCCGCCCATTTCGGGAAGACCTTCATGATCGATGATTTTCCGGTCGTGACGCCGATGAAGTACATGGTGCGGTCGCTGCGGGGGGAATACTCGTTTGGCATGGGCTGCTCCTGGGCGATGAAAACCGGCAAAGACAAATATTCGGATAACGTGACGCCGCTCGTTCGTTATGGAAAGGATGCAATTTTTTTGCCATACGGCGACGGTCGGGAGCGCCGCCGGCCCGCAAGTGAAGAAACCCGTTATACGCCAGTGGATTCGGTGCAAAATCCGCCTTGGCGAATCGAAAGCGTCTCTTCGGGGATCGTTTGAGAACCAGCGTCCATTACCCATAAGGTGTAATGATCGCCTGACAAAACCACGATTTGAGTAAGAAATTACACGGAGGGCGGCGGTTCCGGGCGCCCGGAGCGCGCCAACCGTTCGGCGCGAAGCTGTCCGCAGGCGGCGCCGATTTCCGCCCCTTTCTCGACCCGGATGGTCGCGGGAACGCCTTTCGCTTCGAGGAGGTCCCGAAACATGCGCGCCCGGTCGCGGGAGGGCGGCTTCCCCCCGTAGCCGGCGACGGGATTGAGGGGGATGAGATTGACCTTGGCGGGAAAACCGGACAGCAGCCCGGCGAGATCCTCGGCGTCGCGCCTGGACGCGTTGACGCCGTCTATGAGCGAATATTCGAACGTGATGTCCCTGGAAGAGCGCGCGGCAAAAACACCCAGCGCCCCGAACAGCCGGCCGAGCGGCCAGCGCTTCGCCGCTGGAATGAGTTTTTCCCGCAATTCCTGGCGCGGCGCATGCAGCGACACGGCGAGGCGGTAATTGACGCCCGCTTCGGCGAGGCCGAGAATCCCGTCCGGGATGCCGACGGTGGAGATCGTGACATGCCGACCGGAAATGCCCAACCCTTCCGGGTCCGCGAACATGGCGGCGGCGCGCAGGACCGCGTCGAGATTGAGAAGCGGCTCGCCCATGCCCATGAAGACGACATGGCTGACGCCGGCGCGGTCTTCCAAAGCGAGGAGGTTGTCGACCCGGTACGCCTGTTCGATAATTTCGCCGGCGCGAAGATCGCGGGCATGGCCGAGACGGCCGGTGGCGCAGAACACGCAGCCGAGCGGACAACCGGCCATCGACGAGACGCAGACGGTCCGGCGCTCGCCCCGCTTTTCGACGATGAGGACGGTTTCCAGTTCCACGCCGCGACCGGAAGGACCGGCGGCCGCGAACAGCCACTTGGTCGTCAACCCGTCCCGGGAACGGCGTCGGTCGAGTTCATTCAGCGACCTGACCGCGCCGCCGGAATCGATCGCCCGCCGAAGGGACGCGGGCAGATTCCGCATGGCATCCACCGAGTCCACCCGCTTTCGGTGCAGCCAGTCCCACACCTGCTTCGCCCGGTACGCGGGCTGTCCCCGCGCCAGGACAAACGAGGACGCGTCCCGCCTGTCGGCCTCGAGCCACAGGCGGCGCGCCGGCTCCGGCGAAGAAAGCTGTGGCGATTCCGGTTCGCTTGCCATAATATGCCTTGTCGGCGCTTGGGGATGCCCCGTGATTTCGGCGGCGATAGTCCAGAACGCCCGCGTAACCGCCGGGCGCGCCGCCCGGTGTCGCGGTTCCGTTACCGGGGCAATGATATGGAAACATGATGGCTGACGCAAACCGGGGCGGATTTTCCGCCGCGCATCCGCTCCTCGTCCGGGTCAAGGGACCCGGCCAGTACGTCGGGGGCGAACCGAACCAGATAGTCAAACAAAACGCGCGCCTCAGGCTCGCGCTCGCCTTCCCGGACGCCTACGCGGTCGGGATGAGTCACCATGGCCTGCGCGTCCTCTACGAGGCCGCCAACGCCGTCGACGGCGTCGCCGCGGAACGGGTGTTCGCGCCCTTCCCCGATTTCGAGCGGGAACTCCGGGAGGCGGGCATTCCGCTGGCGACGCTGGAAACGGCGACTCCGCTCCGCGACTGCCAGATGATCGGCTTTTCCATTTCCTACGAACTCGCCGCGACCGGCATGCTGACCATCCTTTCGCTCGGCGGCGTGCCGCTCACCCGTTTCGAACGCGAAAATGGCGGCGCGCCTATCGTCATCGCCGGCGGCGCGTCCGCCATGAACCCGGAACCCTATTCCGACTTCGTCGACCTGTTCGTCATGGGCGAAGCGGACGAAGCGTTGCCGGAGATGCTCGAACGCGCGAAAGCGTTCCCGCCGCTGACGCCGGAATCGCGAAAAGCGCTTCTGGAAGCGCTGGCGCGCGAGGTCGAAGGCGTCTACGTTCCCGCCCTCTACGAAACGGCCGAGGACGAAGACGGCGTCCTTGTCGTCCAACCGCGTCCGGGATCGGATGCGCCGCTTCCGATTCGCCGCCGCCTGGTCCAGGACTTCGCCGCGCTGCCGTCCGCCGTGCGGCCGGTGGTGCCGATACACGAGACGGTGCACGAGCGGGCGGTTCTCGAGATCATGCGCGGCTGCCCGAACGGCTGCCGGTTCTGCCAGGCCGGATACGCCGCAAGGCCGCAACGCGAACGCGATCCGGCGGCGCTCCTCGAGGCGGCGAAGCGCTGCATCGCCGCCTCCGGCTACGACGAAATCGGCCTCCTTTCCCTGTCGACCTCGAACTATTCGCGCTTCGACGAGTTGATCGGGACGCTCGACCGCGAATTCGCGCCGCGCGGCGTCAGCCTGTCGCTCCCCAGCCTCCGCGTCGACCATGCCCTCGCCGGGATTCCGTCGCGGGTGTCGTCGGTGCGCAAGTCCGGCCTCACGATCGCGCCGGAGGCCGGATCGGACCGGCTGCGCGCCGTCATCAACAAGGATGTGAAAAACGGCGATCTCCTCGCCGCCGCCGAAGAGGCGTTCCGGCTGAACTGGCGGCGGATCAAGCTCTATTTCATGCTCGGCCTGCCGACGGAGACGGACGACGACGTTCTCGCCATCGCCGAACTCGCCCACCTGGCGGCGAAAAAACGCCCCCGGAGCGCGAAGGGGAGGCAAGCGATCCACATCTCCGCGAGCAATTTCGTGCCCAAACCGCATACCGCGTTCCAATGGTGCGGCGCGGCCGGCGTGGAAGCGTGGACGGCGAAGCAGCGCCTGCTCTCGGGTGCGGTGAACAGACGGCTTGTGGCGTACAACGCGCACGATGTGGAAGCGTCCCTGCTCGAGGCCGCCTTTTCTCGCGGCGACCGACGGCTCGGAAAGGTGATCCTCGCCGCCTGGAAAAAAGGCGCGCGTCTCGACGCCTGGAGCGAATACTTCCGCCCCGAACTCTGGCGCGAGGCGTTTCTCGAAAACGGCCTCGACGCCGGACGCCTGGCGCAACGGGACATTCCCCCGGATGCGCCGACCCCGTGGAGCCATATCGACAGCGGCGTGCGCACGGACTTCCTGCGCCGCGAATACGGGGCGGCGCTCCGCGCCGCCCGAACCCCGGCCTGCGGGCCGGGGTCCTGCGCCGGCTGCGGCGTTCCCGGCTGCGCGTTCGCGGGAGGCGGCCGATGACGATGGACTTCGGGACGATCCGCGAACTCCTCGTCGGCCGCGATCCGGACGCGGTCCGTGAAATGTACGGCCTCGCCGACCAGACCCGCCGCGACCATGTCGGCGACGACGTCCATCTTCGCGGTCTGGCCGAAGTGTCCAACCATTGCCGGCGGCGCTGCGCCTATTGCGGCGTCCACGCCGGGCGAACGCTGCCCCGCTACCGCATGACAAGGGACGAGGTGCTCGAGGCCGCCCGCGAGGCGAAGGAACTCGGTTACGGGACGCTTGTCATGCAGGCGGGCGAAGACCCGGGCCTGACCCGGGTGATGATCGCCGACACCATCCGCGCCGTGAAGGAGAAAACAGGACTCGCCGTCACCCTGTCGCTTGGCGAACGCGATCCGGACGAGTTCGCGGCTTGGCGCGAAGCCGGCGCGGACCGGTATCTTCTCAGATTCGAGACGTCGGACCCCGACCTGTTCCGGCGCATCCACCCGCCGCTCGCCAGCCGCGGCCTCGACGGCAGGATGGCGTTTCTGCGGCAACTCAGGGAGCTCGGCTACGAAGTCGGGAGCGGTGTGATGGTGGGAATCCCCGGACAGACGTGGGACATGCTGGCGCGGGACATCCTTCTTTTCCGCGACCTCGATCTGGACATGATCGGCATCGGGCCGTATCTCCCGCACCCCGACACCGACCTGGTGCGCTTTCCGGAGCGTTTTCCGCCCGCGCCCGTCGGCGAGCAGGCCCGCGCCGACGGGGAAACAACGACCCGGGTCGTCGCCCTCGCCCGGCTTATGCAGCCGGACGCCAATATTCCGGCCACCACCGCCCTCGCCCTTGTCAACAGGGACGGCGGCCGCGAGCACGCGCTGTCGCGCGGCGCGAACATCATCATGCCGAACCTGACGCCGGCTCGCCATAGAAGGCTGTACGAGATTTATCCCGCCAAAGCCGACTTCACGGAAACAGCCCGGGCGGCACAGGCGACATTGGCCAAACAACTCGCCGGCCTCGGGCGTTCGATCGGGACGGGAAGGGGCGATTCGCCGAACCGGCGGAAGCGCTGAATGCGCTTCATTCCGCTGGGACGTTTTGCGAACGGGGAACAATGTCGGGAAGGACGGATCGGCGGCATTGAAGGTTTGCCTTCCTCCATTGACATAATGTATACTGTTCATCGTCCGGAGTTGTGATTCCCTCAACTGTGCGCAGCCATGAGATGGCCAAGGGAAACGGACGCGGAACAGGGCGACTCCCGTCCCCCATCGTCACATTTTCGGGCCGCGCCCGGTATATCGTGCGTTCGCAACGGCTCGCAAAACCCCGATTTCGACCAGGAGGCTTTCCATGAAACAAACGATTCTTTCCGTGGTTATGGCGGCATCCATGTTGATATGTTCTGGAAAAACGACCGCCGGCGAAGATGCGTCGTCCCCCATCCAACTGCCCGCCCCCGCCAAGAACGGCGGCATGCCCTTGGCCGACGCCCTGGCGGCCCGCCGTTCCGCGCGCTCCTT
>JAIRTL010000131.1 GCA_031254915.1 Planctomycetota bacterium | reverse complement strand
CCAGGGACAGAACCAGCGCGGCGTTCGCCTCGCTTTGCGCAACCACGCCCGCCAGCGACTGTCCGACGACGACCGCATCGCCGGCTTGCACGCCGTGAAGCGTTCCAGCGTTGATGGTGAAGGAATCGAATCCGGAATTGGGGCCGAGCGCGATGATCCTCGCCGGGATGATCCGGAGCGCCGGAAACGCCTCCCGCGTTTCCCCGAGATCGCGCAACCGCCGGTTGAGAATCGCCAGTTCCTCGTCTTTTTGGCGCAAACGCTCAAGGAGTTCCGCGTCAAAGGCGACGGGATCGGCGACGGCTGATTCCCTGGAATCGACGAGGGAAAGTCTGGCGATGGATCCGTGCAGCCAGAGCCGCCAGGTTTTGAACGCGCCGTCGGGCAGGAAATACAACGCCGCTGCCAGAGCGAGAAGCATCAGAGACGGGACAAGCGGCGTTTTCATGGTGCGCCCCGAAACATCGGCCGGGCGGAAGCGTCATGGATCCTTGGGGAGGACGGCGCCGGGCAGGTGTTCACGACTCCTCGTCCCCGCCTTCCAGGAATTCCTCGAAATCCTCAATGCCTTCGATGAAAAGACCGGTGCCGCGTGCAACCGCCTTGAGGGGATCGTCGGCGATGTGCACGGGAATTCCGCGCGTTTCCTTTTGGATAAGTTTGTCGATGCCGCGCAACAGAGCTCCGCCGCCCGCCATGGAAATTCCGTTGGTGTAGATGTCTCCGGCGAGTTCCGGCGGGGTGTTTTCAAGCGTTTCCACCACCGCCCCGATTATCTGGTCCAGGGGCTCCTTGAGCGCTTCGCGAATCTCTTCGCTACGGACCGTGATCGACCTGGGAAGTCCCTTGACCTGGTCGCGGCCCATGACTTCGATGGTTGTTTCCTGTTCGAGCGGGTAGGCGCTGCCGATGGCGATCTTGATGCGTTCGGCAGTCGTTTCTCCGACGATGAAATTATACTGGCGGCGGAGGTAGTTCATGATCGCCTCGTCCATCTCGTCGCCGGCGGTGCGGATGCTTTTGCTGTGCACCATGCCCATCATCGAAATGACGGCGACCTCGGTCGTGCCGCCGCCGATGTCGACGAGCATGTTGCCAATCGGTTCGTCAATGGGGAGGCCGATGCCGACTGCGGCTGCCATGGGTTCGGAGATAATCCAGACCTTTCGCGCCTTGGCGTTGATCGCGCTTTCCTTGACGGCGCGCTTCTCCACTTCGGTGATGCCGGAGGGAACGGCTATGACCACCCTCGGCTTCGCCCAGTTGGAAAAATTATGCACCTTGCCGACAAAGTACTTGAGCATGGCCTCGGTTATCTCGAAGTCGGCGATCACCCCGTCCTTTATCGGCCTGATGGCGCTGAAGTTGCCCGGCGTCCTTCCCACCATGCGCTTGGCGCGCTCTCCAACCGCTTGTCCCTTGAGGAGCACCCGCCGGTCTTTCTGGGAGACGGCGACAACCGAAGGTTCGCACAGCACGATGCCTTCGCCGCGGACGTAGACGAGGGTGTTGCAGGTGCCCAGATCGATGCCCATGTCGTGGCTGAAAAAACCGAAAACGCTTTCAAGGAAAACCATGCCGGACCTTTACGCGAACAGATGCGCCGAACGGGCGCGCTTCCTTGCGTTCCTTGTCAGGAAGCGCAATTATGCACCATAGAGCCGACCTCTGCGCATTTTCGGATGCCGATGGCCCAACCGCGCCGCGCTCGCTTCGGAGCGGATCGAGGAGGGAAAACCGCGTCCGTTTTGCATCACACGCCGATATTGTTATCGAAAAAGAGCAAATCCTCTTCACCTTCCCTGGAAATTCCCCAAGGATGCCCCATATGGTACTTCCCCCGTCGCCGACGATCCTTTCGGAAATTCCGATGATCAGCCTGAGCCGCGCTTCGGCATTATACGGATGAAAACGATCTTGAATTGTCCATAATGCCACGCGATTTAGCAAGTCCTTATGCCGCCGCGAAAACGTCCAGGCATGGTTTCCATAACGCCGGCATCTTGTTGCGGTATCGTTTGCAAGGAGTGACGCCGTGGGCGTTTTTTTTGACGGGCACGGGGATGCGGCGACAGACATGACCGGACCGAAGCCTGGCAAGCGACAGCGTTTTCATGAACCCACGGGCAAACGCACCAAGTCGCCCGGCTCGGGAATCGACGTGCTCATCAATACTTCGCACGCCGACATGATGTCCAAGACCTTGATGACGCGAAGATCGCCGAACCAGCGCCCGTTCCGCATCAGTTCCAGCCTTTCACCTTCGGCGAAGGCGCGATCGAGGCCGCCTTCGATGAGGACTTGCTTCTGCTCGTTGTCGACCGCTATCACCTGGAGCTTCAATAGCGTCCCCGCGTTGGATTGTTTTTTTCGAACGCCGATAAAAAGGCTGGAAAGCCCGGAGTCGGCAGTGACGGTTGGTCTGCGCTGGCTGCTTGTCTCGCCTGATTGGTCGGAGGCGGACGGTATGGCCGGTTCGGTCGGCGGCTTCACCGGTTCCGGCCTGACGCCGAGAGCCGGGGGAATGCTTTTGACGCTGGAAGATGCCGGCGATTTTGATGTTGGGGCGGGAGTTCCCGTTTTCGTCGTTTCGCGAGTCGCCAGCATGGCGCGCCCTTCCGTCAACTCCGCCCTCACTTTTTGAAGCTCCGCTTCCGCTTCGACCTTGAACGATTCGTACAGTCGATATGTTTTAATATAGCCGCCGAGCACGAAAACGGCGATCGCCACCGCGACCGCAGCAATCCACGCCGAAACCGAGGGCCGGCGATAGGGCGCAGGACGACCGTCCACGTCATACCAGTCGTCGTAATCGTTCATGCCTTGGTCCGATTTGGGGACAAACGGAGCTTTCCGAGGTAAAGCACCAAAATATGCTACCTCTTCGGGAGGAAAATGTAAACAACTTAGGCCGAAGAAAGGAGCGTCAAATCAGCGGTCCGCCGCCGGACGGTCGTCCCCGGGATAAAGAACCCATTCGAGGCACAATCCCCGGGGCGGCGCGCTTTGTCCGGCGGCGGCGCGAGATTTTTCCTCAAGGATTTCCGGTATTGCCTCGGGCGGAAGCCTGCCGGCGCCGATGTCGACAAGCGTACCCACGATCGCTCGAACCATGTTGTAAAGAAAACTCCGGCCTTCGATCCGGAAATCGAGGCGCGTGCGCCCGGCCCGGTCCCGCATGCCGACGACAAGGTCGCAGCGCTCTATTGTGCGAATATTGTCCTCTCCCCCCCTCTCCCGGTTGGCGAAGCTGGTGAAGTCGTGCGTGCCGACGAAATACGGCGCCGCCTGGAGCATGCGGTCCGCATCGACGTTCCATTTGACGTGCCATGTCTGTCCGCGCCCAAGCGCCGGACGGATGTGGCCAAGAGAAAGGGAATAGGAATATTGCTTGAGTGCGCAGTCCCGGCGAGGATCGAAGGCGTCGTCGGCCGGGACGGCGGAAACCACCGCGATGTCGTCCGGGAGACGTGAGTTGATCGCCCTGGCCAGCCGTTCAATCGGTACGCCGGGAGGAGCGGTGAAAGCTGCGACCTGTCCGCGCGCATGAACGCCGGCGTCGGTGCGGCCGGCTCCGCGTACGCGAATGCGCTCGCCGGACAGATGGAAAAGCGCCTTCTCCAGTTCTTCCTGGATGGAAGGCGCGTTCTTTTGTATCTGCCAACCGCCGTAGGCGGCGCCGTCGTACTCGATTATCGCTTTGCACTGGGTCATTGTCGCGCCGGATTCTCCGCCTTTCAGTGAAAGACCATGGATGCGTAGGTGACCGCCTGGCGCATTTCCGGCGTCGGGGCCTGGTGGTAGCCGAGGAGTTTGCCGCGGACCTTGCCGATCGATCGCACGGCGAGAAAAATCGGCGCCGATCCGCAGACGTGGTAGCGGTCGCCGTGCGCGGCGAGGCGACGAAGGCCTTCCACCGGGTTGGTCGCCGTCGCGGAAAGGTATTCCCGGTCCGTTTCCTCCACCTCGGCAAGAAAGGCGGTTGAAATTTCCCGCTCGTCGCCGAAGCGCGGGCCGATATGCGAAAGGTCGGCGGATGCCATGATCATGACGTCGCCGCGCTGGGCAAATTCGCCGAGCGACGCCGTCAATGCCTGGATTGCGCCGTCGTTGACGGCCTCTTTCGGATCGGGAACGCGGTCCTCTATGAATTCGCCGATCGAACCGGCGAGGATGGGGACAATCGTGATGTCGGCGCCGTAGATGTGGCGCAGCCAGACGGCCTGAAGTTCAACTGAATGTTCGCCGCGATGCGCAAGAACATCGATGTCGGGGTCGCAGACGCCGGCGAGTGCGTCCCGGATGCGTCCGCATGCCTCGCGATCAGTCCGAACCAACCCCAACGGGGTCTGGAAATCCTTTTCGCACAGGGTGAAGCGCTGCGACAGGGGAAGGTGCGCCGTGCCGAGAACGATGACCGTTCGCGGCTGCGCGCGTGTTGAAAGATATTTGTAAACCTGTCCGTAGCCGGGAGCGCCACGCGTGAAATCGATATGCGGCACGATGACTGCGCGAGGGAACGCTTCGCCCGCGTCGATGAATTCCTCCGGCGGCGGGGCGTCGGCTAGCATCTGGTCGAGGTCTTCGGCCAGTTCGACGCCGGATTCAGGATAGGCCGATCCCGCGGAGCCGGGGAGTCGCACCGAGGACGAACGGAAATCGCGGTCCGCCTGTTCGCGAAAATCATGGAATCGGGAGTCGTCGATAAACAAGGCTTCGTCGAGCGCGTCGACGATCTTCTCGACTTCCGATCCGGTGAAGGCGTTGTCGCCCGTTTCCCTGCCGAGCTGATCCGCGATCTCGAGAATGGATGTGTTGCCATCGAGCCGGCTTGCCACGAGCAACGCGAAAGGGGAGGCGAAAAGGCGCGTCGGAGCGACTCCCGAGCGGTCGTAGACGATGAAATAGGGTTCTGATCCGCCGTCGGCGGGGGCGGCGTCGATCTCGTTGCGCAACTTCGGATAGGTTTCAGGCATGATGTTTGATCTCGTATTCGCGCTCCACAATGTCCCAAAGGTCCCAGAAATTGTGGATAACGTGGTCGGGCCTGGTTTTTCCGGGAAGATTCACGTATTTTCCGCCGCGACGGCTGAAAAAGGTGCGCATCCCGATCCGGCGCGGAATATCCACGTCGACAAGCGGGTTGTCGCCGACGTAGCCGCATTCGGCCGGGTCTGCGCCCAGCGATCGGCAGGCGCGCATGTAGATTTTTGGGTTGGTCTTCGCGATGCCGACGGATTCGGTGATGAAGATGTGGTTGTAGTCGATCATCGGAAGCAGATTGAGGCGGATGATTTTCTCAACCTGTTTGACGGGAACGCCGGCGCTGATTATGCCGAGGGCGAGTCCCTTGTCGTGTAGGCGCTTGAGTACCTCGAGCGCGTCCTCGAAGGGTGAAAAACTACGGAATTTGCATTGATGGTAGGCGATGACGCCCGCCATGATGACGAACAGCCGCGAACCCTCGGGATAGGCGCCGTCCGGCATGCGGCGGAGCAGTTTGTCGAAGTGCTTTTCGTCGTTCGAGCCAAACTCGCGGATAACCTCGTCCAGTTCCTCCAGAAGCGATTCCTCATCGATCTTCAATCCCGACTTTATCATCGCCTGCGCCGCTTGGCGGCGTGCGTTGGCGGCGAAATCGGTGCTGGAATACAATGTATCGTCGATATCGAAAAACAGCGCCTTCAACGGTTTTTTACTCACATCATTCTCCGCGTTAATAACCGGAATCGGAAATATTGCGCTGGTAATCGTCCAAATACGGCCCGTCGGCGCAAGGGAAAACATACGCCGCCGGTTACGGATACGGTTGACATGGCCGCGTTGCGGCCTTAGCATTGGGGCAGATGGGCGCGCCTGTTCTTCTGTGAGAAGGGGGACGCCCTCGCAACCACGGAAAGGGGTAGCCGCAATGGATAACGACAACAGCCCCGTCCGACAGGACGATGCCGACAACCGCAAGGTCAACGTCTGGACTCCGGAAGACGCCGCCCGCTTCCTTTCGTCGGCCATTCAGGAAGCGCAACGTCCATTGACGGATGCGCTCCGGCAACGTTCCGTGTCGCCGGGAATCTTCGCGCTTGTCGTTGCGTTGCTCGTGGCGGCGGCGGCGATTTGCGGCTGGATCCTCTTCGACAGGCTTGAAAAATCCGATCAGGCCGCCGAGACGGCGAGGGCTGTCCGCGATCAGGCGGTTGTGCAGCGGCATGAAATTCAGGCCCGCCACGATTCGCTCGCTTCCAGACTCAAGGCCACGCAGGAAATGGCGGAGAGCGGCAGACGCGAACGGGATGCCGAAATTGAACGGTTGCGCACGGAAACGGCCGGTCTCAAGGGAAATGAAGAGGATTTGCGGCGGTTGCGCACTGAAACAAGGAATATTCGCCGGCAGTACGAATTGCTCAAGAGTCAGATGGACGGTTTGGAAATGGAAAAAGAGGCGCTCGCCCGCCAGCTCGCCGCTGTCAAGGCTCTGACCATGTCGGAAGGCGACGGCGTCTTTGGTCCAGCCGATGAATTGGATATGCCGGAATCAGGGTTTGTCGGTTCAATGCCGGGAGCGCTCCGGGCACCTGAAACGACTGTCGTTGAGACGCCCGTTTCTGTTCCGGAATCGTCCGTACCGGCTGAGACGCAAGTTGGTCCGACCGCTCCGGCGGAAATCCTCCAATCCGAGCCTACGGAACTGGAGGCTGCGCGTCCTTCTTCCGATGCGATTTCCGCCAACGGGCCGCGGGCGGTCATCGAGGATGAACCGCCATCCGAATCAGTCGAAGCCGCAGAAACGCCGACGTCGGTTGAAGCGGACGATGACGCTTCCGTTTCGCCGGAAATCGAAGAGGATGCACCGGCTGACATATTGCGATGAGATTCGCGGCGTTATACTTCATGCAGTCTGTAATTGCGAAAAAGTCGCCATGACGTTCAGGGATTGTATTCCTTATCTCGAGACCTCCATTCGCGGCTGCCTTCCCGCGGACAACGGGTATTGGCCGAAGCAGGACAAGCGGGTCGAACTTGAGGAGCATGGCATGACCGTCATTGCCTGCATCCGCAGCAACCAGAAATACCGAACCACACGCAAAGCGACGCGGATTTATTGAAAAAGCATCGTCCGCATGTGGAGCGCTTCATTGGTTCGTTCGACCAGCAGTTCAACGCCGCCAGAACGCGATGCCGAAGCTTCAGAAACTACGTCGCGAGAAGATGGACCAAGGCGCTGGCCCATAATGCCTCAAGATACATCAACAAAGAAAATGATTGGCCAATCAACTCGGTCGCGCATTTGAGAAAAGTCAGTTAAACCGGAGCAACGCATTGAAATTTATCAGTTCTCTTCGGACAATTCTGGTGAATTTCTGCCGTGTTTGATCATAGTAGAAAACATTCGCTACTGAAAAGATTTTACTTATATGATTCGTTATAATTTAAGATATGCACAGAATTATGGATTGATCGCATTATTCTTGGTAATAACGTTATCATGCTATGCCAAATCAGGGGAGAGTGGAGGGCCAAAGCGGACCTTTGTTACTCTTCGAAGAACGGACAATGGAATTGGTGTCTATGTATCTGCCGAGTTTATGAAGAGAAGTGATAATAAATACATTGTTCCTATTGTTGTTATGCCAAGGGAACCAAAGGGAGTATATTCAACGCTGGCGGTAACATTTCAAGCAATTAATGTTGCGCGACAAATGGATAGTTATAGGTCTGTAGAATCTTTCTATATATTAACCTTGTGTATAGTTGTCATTTTTTCATTCGTTGCTGTGATTAGCTCTCAAAAATCTAATCGAACATTGGATGGATATTTTCTTGTCCTGTCACCTTGTATGGCTGGAGTGATACTGGTTTTGTTTATCTTTCGTCCCCATGTTCCGCAGTACATTATCATAGGTTCTCAGTATGATCCTACCGAAATAATGAATTTTGCCATGACTGAGCAAATTGGTTATGGCTATTTCAATTGTAATGTCACGGTCGCGCGACCTGACGCGGATGATGATACAGAAGATACAATTCTTATAAGGTTATGCTATAATGCTATTGGAAAAAACGTCGAAGACATCAAAATATGTACACCAAAAATGCAAGGAGAGTTTCAATTGGTTGTTGAGGGATCTTGGAAATGCAGAGAACTTGAAAAATATTTTGACAGTAACGAATGGCGCTGAAATAAGTCCATTATCTTCTCGTTTCAAGAGTTGTGGTTGTTTTTTCAGTAG
>JAIRTL010000028.1 GCA_031254915.1 Planctomycetota bacterium | reverse complement strand
CGGCCAACATCTACACCCATGTTTTGCTTGACGACAAGGCCGAGGCGTTGGCGAATCTGCCGACAATCGCCGCGCATCGCCCTGCGGCCGAAGCCGCCAGGAAAACCGGGACCGGCGATGTTTTGGAAGTCGTCAAAAGTGTGGACAGGCCGGGGGACAGGAACGGTAGCGACTCGATGGATAATATAACGACTTATAGCGACAACAAACGCCGTCAAATTGCATGCGGTGCCGGTATGGCTGAAACACAAAAAGCCCCTGTCTCCCAGGGGAAAACAGGGGCAAGTAAGTTGGCGATCGCGACGGGACTCGAACCCGCAACCTCCAGATCGACAGTCTGGTGCTCTAACCAATTGCGCTACGCGATCACTTAAGCGCGAGTTCGAAAAGTATATGGATCGTCGCGCCTTTGTCAAGGGCGCGACGGATTTTTCGAAAAAGATGTCCGCCATATCCTCTTGTCGTCATGCGCCGGTGTCCTCCACCTCGACTTTGTCCTTCCCGCGGTGGGGCGCGAGCGCCGCCACCATGGTGATCGGTTGATCGGAAGCATTTCTGATAAAATGCCTTTCATTCGGTTCGATATGGATGAAATCACCCTTTCGCAACCGCTGGACGTCGCCGTCAACCGTGATTTCCACTTCGCCGTCGAGGATGTAAAAATTCTCCTCCATCTCGGTATGGTAATGCGCCTTGAAATCCTGGCCGGCGTTGAGTCGCATGACGGCGAAGTTCATCCGCGGTCCGTTCATCAGGTATTTGGGGCCGCTGTTGCCGGAACGGTACTCGCGATCGTTTTCATGCAGTCTGAACATGTGTATCCTCCCGGACGGCCGTCCCACCGCCTAAAAACGCATCGAAATGCTGAAATCCATCGCAAATCCGCAAAACCTGTTTTTCGCTATCGTGCACGCCTCTATTCCCGCCTCGGCGAGGAGCGCTTTTATCTCCCGCAAGGAAAGGAGGTGCATGAAATCGCCTGCCGCCCACTCCTTGCCGAGCATGCGCAGCGCGTGGTCGAACCATGGCTTCGGAAGCCAATGGAGAAGGGGGAATTTGGTGTGGACCTCGAAAGGAAAACAGCGATTCGGGGTGGTGATGTACGCGGCGCGGCTGACGCGCCGTATTTCCCGCAGGAGCAGGATCTGGCGGTCGCGGTCGCCGACATGCTCGATGACCGCGTTCGACCAGCAGACGTCGAACTGCTTGTCCGCGAAAGGAAAAACCGTCCCGTCGTAAACAACGGTTTTCACGTCCGGATAGCGTTCCGCAAATTCGCCAGGCTCGGTCACGCCGAGCGCGGTGATGTTTTTCGGATACGGATAATGGCGTTCAAGATAGTTTTCGCTGTCGGAATATTCCTTGTTGGAATAACCGACGTCGAGAATGGCTGTCGACTCGGAAAGGGGAAATGCGGCCAGAAAATGCTCATATTTCCGCTTTCGGTTCGCGGCCGATATCCTCGACGCTATCGACATGCGTTTCTCCCCCGCCTTTCCATGCGCATCAATGATCGCCTACGTCGCTTCGCGGCGTCCTTATCCAGGATGCCGGCTTTTTCAGGCAGGCGGCGACATGAACGCCGACGCGCCAGAGCACGAAAACCGGCAACATGAGGACGGCGGCGACGGCGCCCCTGTCGAACCGTTGCAGTCCGAGACAAAAATACCCGGCATAGAGCGCGACCGCAAGCGCCGCGACCGGCAAAAGCGGCGGTGACGCCAGCCAGGCCGCAAATCCGGCTGCGAGCGCCGCGAACAGTTGAAGCGAAAAAGGCGGTGCCGCCAGAAGGCAAAGAAACAACGCGTCCCGCCAGCGCCCGGCACGAAGCGCAACCGGTATTTCACGCCGGAGCAGGACGGCGCGCACGCCGCGCTCGCCCGCCGACCAGCGCAAACGCTGGGTCACCGCCCCGGCGGGAGTCGCGGGCATGAATTGCCCGGAGACGGCTTGCGGAGCATAGACGACCCGTACGCCGTTGCGGCGGAGGTCGAGGGTCATTTCCGTGTCCTCGGTGAGCCCGCGCGCCGCCCAGCCGGTGTCGCGGATCAGGGAGGCGGCGAAGCACATCCCGGAACCGCGCAGCGGCACGCCAAGGCGAAGCGCGTCCATCGCCGGATATTGCCAAAAATTCCTGAGAACGAAGGAGACCGAGGTGAGCCTGGTGAACCAGGTCCTGCCCGGATCGGCGACGTCGTAACGCCCCTGAACGGCACGGTCGCCCCGCGCCACGTAGGGCGCCATGACGCGAAAATAGCCGGCGTCCGGCTCGCTGTCGGCGTCGAGGAACAGAATCGCATCGCAGGGTTCCTGCTTGAGCGCCTCGAGCGCATGGGCGATCGCCTGCCCCTTGCCGGGATTTCCGGGGTCTGTCCGGCGGAGCACTCCGGCACCGGCCGCTTCCGCCGCCTCCGCCGTCCCATCCGAACAGTTGTCCGCGACGACGACCAGGCGAAGCGCGTCCCGCGGGTAGTCGGCCGCGAGGATGCGGTGGACAATCCCGGCGATCATTCCCTTCTCGTCGTGGGCGGGGACGATGACGAGGAACGTCGGCGTCACGCCGGCGGCCGGCGGCGGCGGCGCGGGACGACGCGAGCGAAACGCCAACGCCCACAGGAGCGCGATCCACGCCAGAAGCGGGACAAGAAGCATGATCGCCGCGATCCATAACAGCCACAGAACCGCTTCCACCTCGGTCACCCCTCCCCCGCGACGCGTTCGTAGACGGCAAGCGTCCTGTCCTTCATTTCGTCCCAGCCATACCGCGACAGGACGAAGTCCCGGGCGCGCGACGCCATGGCCGGGAGTTCACCGTCGTTCAACAACCCCGCGAGCGCCCGCGCCAGATCGTCGACGTCGCCGCTTTTGAAAAAGCGGCAGGCTGGTTTGCCCTGCTCGCTTTCCGCCCCGCGCGATATTTCCATGTTTTCAGGAATGTCGCTGGTGAGGACCGGGCACCTGTAACTCATCGCTTCAAGCATGACGACGGACAGGCCCTCAACCTCGGAAGGCAGCACGAAGGCGAAGGCGTTCGAGAACGCCTCGTCCTTTTCCGCGCCATAGATGCCGCCGCTGAAGACAATGCGTGGATCGCACCCGGCGACCTCGCGGAGTTTTTTCGTGTACGACCGGTCGAGCATTTCGTCGCCGGCGACGACAAGACGTTTGGCCGTATCGACCTTCTGAAAGGCGGCGATGAGGCGATGCACCCCTTTTTCCGGCGTCAACCGGCCAAGCGAGAGAAAATATCCGCCCGGCTCAAGGCCGAACTTCCGCGCCAGGAGGTCGAGCGGCCGATGGGCCGGCTCGGAAACGCCGTTGGGGATATACACAGTCTCGCGCTTCATCGCGTCGCGGTAATAGTCCTCAAGCGTCCGCGACACGACGATGGTCGCGTCCGGGAAGGTCCCGGCCGCCCAGGCGCCGGCGCGAAGCGCCAGTGACGCGACGCGTCCCCATTTGGCGCGCTCGAAGTCGAGGCCGTGTACGGTTGCGACCACGTTCCTCAAGAACAGCCTCGGAATCCCGGAGAGGAGCGACGGCCCCATGGCGTGGAAGTGGATGATGTCGTAGCCGAAAGCGATGGCCGGCAGACAGGCAAGAGTGTGGGTGATCGCCTCAAGATGCTTGGTGCGAACGGCGGGTTTGAGGATTCGCGTCACTCCTTTATATGGAGCCGGAGGGTCCGGCACGTAGCCGGGCCGGCAGAATACGTCGACGGCATGCCCCTTCTCAACCATGCGCCAGGCGAGTTCGGCCGCGTGCCGTTCGATGCCGCCCGGCAGGGTGTCGCCGATTCCGCGAAAACCAAGCATGGCGATCCGCAATCCTGCCACCTTCGCATCGTCCTTTTCAGGGCGCCTTCAGCGCCGGTCGTCCAACGGGTAGCGGAGCGCGGTGGCGTTGGCCACAAACAGGCGGTGCCACTCTGCCCGCTTCCTGTCCCCCGCCGAACGGGACAAGAGCGACCTGCCCCGCCAGAACAGGTATTTGCCGGCGGAGAGCGCCCGCCAGACCGCCATGTACGTGCGGGCGGCTAACCGACCGACATGTTTTTCGAAATACAGCCTGTGGCCGGCGGCGATCCTGGCAAGGCGCGCCGGATTCGGTTCCAGACCGCCGCTGCCGCCCTCGAGATGGAGAACGGCCGTTTCCGGCGTATACCAGATTTCCCCCAGCTTCGACAGCCGCAGGCACAAATCCGTCTCCTCCGCGTACATGAAGAAGTCCTCGTCGAACCCGCCGACGCCGCGATAGGCGCCGGCGCGGACCATGAGGGAAGCCCCGACGCACCAGTCGGCGCGGATAGGTTCCTTTAGCCATTCGGCCGGAGGCGACGAAGCGAGCGCGCGCCCGAGCGACGGCCAGACCGGATGGACCATCCGGGCGAGCGCGTCCCTGCCTGCGACGAGGCCGAGGAGCGAAGGGTATTTCGACGCCGACGCCTGCGGCGAACCGTCGGGATAAAACAGCCGCGACCCGACCGCGACGACTCCCGGCCGCACCGCGAGGAAACGGGCGAGAACGTCGGCGCTGTCCTCGTGAAGCAGGGTATCGGTGTTGAGGAGATACAGGTATTTCCCACCCGCCAGGCGGGCGGCCGCGTTGCAGCCGGCGCCGAAGCCGAGGTTTCTGTCCAGTTCGGTCACGATCGCGCCTGGACAGGCGACGCGGATCTTCCCGGCGCTGCCGTCCCCGGAATCGCTGTCCGCGACGACGACCTCGTGCGGGATGGCGGTGCGTTCCCGGATCGACCGGACGCAGTTTATCGTCATGTCCGGGGTCCGGTAGTTGACCAGGATGAACGACACGAGCGGTTGCGTCATTTCGGCAATACCGTGAACACCCGGTTGGGCGCCTTGATCACTTCCCCCGACGGCATGATCGCCGCGACCTGCCACTGATAGCGGCCGGACCCGGGAACGCTGACGAGGCAGTGATAAACCGCACTTTTCAGCGTAAACGGCAGAATTTTCCTGATGGGCGGCTCGCCGCGATCATTGGCGACGACAAGTTCGAAACGGTCCGGTACGATGCGGAGTTCGTCGGGAAGCACCCTCCGGTCGGGGAGGGTCCACCCCAGGGTCACGACGCCCCCGTTGGGGTATGCCGCGCCGTCCTGCGGGTACATGGGATGCACCCGGTCCTGAACAACCGCCGACGAGTCGACCATGCCGGGGAACGGCAGCCTCGGAGTCTCCACCGGGCGAAGCGGCAGCGCCGGATTCGGACGGACGTCCGGCATCGGCGGAACGGCGCCGGAATGCGCCGCGAAAACGGGCGGCACGGCGACAAGAAGAACAAACAAGGCGGCGGCGGAAAAAACAATGCCGTGCGGCGCCGCTCCACGGTTTCGCGTCATCATTTCTTCCTCGGCTTCAGCTTTACGTAGGTTTGTTCCTCGTCCGGCGAGGCGGCGAGGCGGTAACGTTCCTCGCAGGCTCCGCACGGGGCGGGATAACGGTTTTCATTCATGTTGCGCCGAAGAGCGCGATAGCTGTCGGAGTGCCAGATTTCCCGGAACGTGTTGTCCTTCAGGGAGCCCATGGTCAGTTCTGGCGCGAAGCAACAGACGCGGACGTCGCCCTCGAAGGAGACCATGGCGTAGTTCCAGGGCATCCGGCATGGAGGATCGCCGCGTTGGGCCTCGCCGAAGCTTTTCGGCAATTCCAGTCTGAGCCGCACGCCCGCGGCCGCCTTGGCGGCCGCGGCGAAGGCGGTATCGCCGAGTTCCCGATGGTAGCAGAGGCTTTCGTCCCGAAGATCCTCGTCCCAGACGACGAGGTGCGACACCTTCACCACGTCCACGCCCGCCGCCTCCGCCATTTCAAGAAGCGCCGGCAACTCCCGGACGTTGGAGCGCATGGCGACGAATTCCATGTGGATGCCGACCCGGCGCGGGAGGGAGTCGCGCGCGGCGGCGACTTCCCTGAGGTTTTTCCACACCGTGTCGAAAGAGGCGCGGCGACGGATGCGCTCGAATGTTTCCGCCGTCCCGCCGTCGATGGAGAAGACGACGTATGCGAATCGGCCTCCCGACAACTCGGCGACGCGGTGGAACATGGCTCCGTCAAAAAGCATGCCGTTGGTGAAAAAAGTGATGCGCGAGGACTTGAGGCGCGGCAACAACTCGAAGAAGGCCTTCGATACAAGCGGTTCCCCGTAGCCGAAGAGCGCGACCTCCTGGACGCTCGCTGACAGTTCGACGATCCGGTCGAACAATTCGGGCGAAAGATCGCCGAGCTGCAGGTCGTGCTCATGCCGGGAGCAGAAAACGCAATCCAGGTTGCAGCGGTTCGTCACCTCGATCTGCAACCGCCACGGCGGGGGCGGTCTCTCCGCGCCGAACCGTCCGGCCAGGATAGAGCGCGCGGTATTGAGCGCCCGCTTCACGCTGGCGCCTTCGAAGAGGTAGCGGAGTTTTTCGCTAACGCGCTTCTTTTTCATCGCCATGGGCGACTACCGCCTCGCATTCAGTAGAAGCCGGCCTCCCGGGCGTCCGTCTGCCGGACGCGTTTTCGGCGTCCTCGCGAACAGTCATGGCGACTCCGAAAACCAGCGCCAGGAGCAGCCAGTACAAATTCGCCACATCCACCTTGCGCAGGCCGGGACCGAAAAAATCGGCGACAAGAAAGACGACGAGAGCGGTGGAAAAGGCACACAGGGCGCCGCTCAGTTCGTGGTCCGGCGCTTTCGCGCAGGTGCGGATCCCGTGCGTAATCGCATACGCGGGGATGAGAAAGTAGACGCCGCCGCCGACGATGCCGATCTCGCTGACGACGAGGAGATAAATATTATGCGCGACGGGGATGAGCCCGGCGAGTTGCGCGTACATGTCGGAGCGGCCGTAATCCTGCATCGCGAAGCCGTGTTGGCCGATGCCCCAGCCGATCCACGGCTGGGTGGAAATGGCCTGCAGGGCCATGTCGTTGAGCTCCGACCGCGAACTGATGTTCAGCGGCGACGAATGAAACAGCTTGTCGAAAATGGGATCGATGAAATACAGTCCGACCGCGAGGAGGACAAAAAGCGCGGGAACGATGTACTTCCACGGCAATCCCCGCAACCAGTCCATGCCGCGCAGCTTCAACATCACCGCAGTATACAACAAGCCGCCGGCGAAGCACCCCAGCCAGCCGGCGCGGGAAAGAGTGAGAACAAGGCAGACGACGGAACCGAAAAAACCGAGCCAATAGAACACCGAGGATCGTCGCTTTTCGTCGGAGTCCATCAGCACTTGCCAAAACACGAGCGCCATCGCGGCCGCGGCGATGGAGAGGTAGTTCGGGTGCTGGTAGGTGCCGCCGACGCGGAGCGCCTCGAAGTCTCCAAGCGCTTCGATCTGCGACCCGACGCGAATGCCCACAAAACCCCAACCGTTCGGGATGACGCCCAGGTATTCGAGCCCGACGATCATCATTTCCAATCCCATCGCCAGGCCAAGCCCGATGAGGATCCATCTGAGGGCATCTGCCGTCCCGCCGTTTCCACGGTCGGCGGCGAGCGCGACCACCACGAGAAACAGGGCGAGGTTTTTGCCTTCATAGGCGATGTGCGCCCAGGCGATGTCGCGATCGCCGGCGTTGGCGAGCGAGACGAACATGATGACGAAAAAGCCGACGAGAAGCAATTTGAACAGACCCGGCAAGGCGCGGCGGGCGACGGCAACGAAGTTGCGCGCGTAGCCGAGGAGCAGGGCGAAGACGCCGATGTCGAGGGCGGTGACGAAAAGGACGGTCACGGTCCAGGCGAGAAGCTTCATGTCGCCGTCGTCGCTCACGCCGAAGAACTTGCGCGGGTTGATGACGACCGCGAAGCCGAAGCCGAGGAGAAGCGCCTGGCGGACGAGCTCCAGGCGGGACAGCGCAAACAGGCCGAACACGCCCAGGAAGGTGAGGACCAGCATCGCCTGGAACGTGTCGCTGACGCCGAGAACAAGGTACAGCACGCCGCATCCCAACCCGAAAAGGGTGGGAAGCAGAAATTCGAGCAGTTGTGGACGGGCGCCGTTCAATGGAATCTCCATCGCCAATCGAGACGGTATTCGGGATTTTTTTGCGGTTCGCGCATGCCGACGATCTTCGCCGGCACGCCGCCGACGATGGCGAACGGCGGTACATCCCTGGTGACCACGGCGCCGGGCAATACGACGGCCCCCCTGCCGATGTTCGCCATGACGATGGTGCTCCGGGTGAAAATCACGGCATGATCGTCGATCCGCACCGACCGGGTCTTCATTTCAAACTGGCTGTCGGTGCGTATGTCATGGCCGCCGAGAGTAAAGTGGACATACATGGCGATATTGACGTTGTTGCCGATGCTGAGTTCCAGTCCGGGTAAAAACCCGACACCACTCCAGAAACCGTCGACGCCGATCGCGGTGTTGTCGCCGACGACGACCGATCCCTTGCGCGGAAAACCAATCACCCGCAGGCGCTCGTGGATGCTTGTCTTCGATCCGATCCGCCAACCCATGAAATGGCGGTAAAAGGCGAGGCGGAGGCGGTGGCTGGGGACGTGATTGACGGCATGGTTGCAAAAATATACCACGAGATCGCGGTAGAGCAGCAGGAACCAAATGGCGGCGGCCTTCCAGGACGGCCGCTTTTTGGGGGCGTCTTCGTTGGCGGACATCGCAACCCGTTTCCTACTCAATCAGCCTGTACAGCCAGTTCGGTATGTAGAACCGGCGGAAATCGAGAATCGCACCGAGCGGGGCGACGCCGTACCGCGCGAGCGTATCGCGGACATTTATCACCACTTCGCGGCGCGTCACCTCCGACCTGGCGACGAGGATCACTTCCTCGACGACGGAGGCGAGATGCAGCGCCATGCCGTTTCCCGCCACCGGGCCGGCGTCTAACACGACGACGTCGTATCCCATGTTCAATTCCGCGAGCCGCTCGCGATCGAGGGCGAAAAAGGCGGTTTGCGCCTTTTCGTCGAGTTGACCGGCGGGAAGGACGTCCGCCCCGCGCTCGCCTCGCTCCCACGCGATGGCCGCACCCCTGAGCCAGGACGCGAAATCCCCGCCGTCCTTGATTTCGCCATTGCGCGGCTTGGTCCGCTTGAAATCCGTCTCGACGAGAAGAACGTTGAACGAATACATCTTCGCCAAATGCTCGGCGAGAAGATGCGCGCCGACGCTGTTGCCGACCCTTCTTCCCGTGCCGGTAAGCATCAGCGTCTTCGGGAAGCGTCGCTCGTTGTTCGGGTAGAAGAATTTCCGACCCATCATGGTCATGACGTTTTCCGGCATCTTTTCGACCACCCGGTCGACGGAGGAATAGAAGTTCAACTGCGGAATCGGAAGAAGACGGCGGAGAAGACCGTGTGCTTTGGGACGGTTGAGATCGGGGAGGAAAACGACCGCCACGGCGGGGGGCCTGACATCTTCGTACCCCTCCTCCCGCGCGGTAAAGCAGTCCTGAAGGTCCTCGGGCGTATAGATGGTGGTGCTGAACTGGTTGCGGAAGAACACATACGCGAGCCCGGCGACGACACCCAGGACAAAACCGAGAAGGATGTTCCTGATCTTGTTCGGCGACGCCGGACGGTAGGCGAGGTTCGGCGGCTCTATGACCCGGATGGCGTTGATCTGACGGTCGTCCATGGCGGCGGAGACGCGGGAAGTCTCGCGTTTTTCCATATACTGCGCCCTGGCGGCCTCGAGCACGGCCACGGTGGTTTCGAGCGACTTCATTTCCCTGCTCTTCACGTCGAGGGTCATGACCTGCTCGTAGACGCTGTCGCGCTGGCCCTCGATCTCCGCCAGCAACGCCTCGAGAACGGCGACCCGGCTGGTGAGAATGTTTTTTGCCTCTTCGGCGATATGACGCTGGAGTCGGGCGATTTCGTTGGAGACGTTTGGACGGTCGGGATGGTTCGGTCCCATTTCGGTTCCGAGCCGGCTGTCGCGGGCGCGCAGCGACGCGAGGTTTTTCAGGGATTCAGTCAACCCCGGGTCGTTGCGTAGGGTGTAGGGCATGACCGTTTCCGGCGACTTTATTCCCGCCTCCGTTTCGAAGGCGCGCAGCGCCGTCGTGTTCTGCACCAGTTCGGCGCGGTTTTCATTGATCTCGGAAGTAAGACGGCTGTATTCGCGCATCAGCGTTTCCCGCTGCGCGTCCGGATCGAGAATGCCCCATTTCGCGCGGAAATCGGAGAGATCAGCGCGTGCGGTCACGAGGTTGCGCTCCAGCTCCTCCTCCTGCTCCTCGAAGAAGGGAACGGTCGCCGTCGTTTCCGGGGAGACGCTTTTCTCCCTGACGTAGATTTCGAGGAATTTTTCCAGAAACACCCGCGCCACCTGCGGCGACGGGTGCCTGAAGCCGATGACGATCAGGTCGGTCTCGCGCTGGCGCTTGGCGGCGAGGCGGTCGGCGCAGGCGAGGACGAGGCGTTCGTGGTCGCCCATGAAGGGAAGAAGGCCGATCATTTCAAGCCAGGTGCGAACCTGAAGCGTGATCTTCCCCAGCGTCTCCCTCACCGTATGCCGGATCGTCTGCCATAATCCCTGGGGCTGGACCGTCTGGACCTCGAACAGCGAGTCCGGCAACTCGTCGAGAGTCTTCTCGATCAGGTTGCGGCTTTGAATCACCTCGATCTGGGTCTGTATCTGTTCGGTCCGGTTGATGTACACGTTCAATGGCGGCGTCATGGCGGTCGCTGGAATGGTGGATTCCTGTCCGATCGGAACCGTGATGCGCGCCTCGCTGACGTACTGAGGAGTCGTTACATAGGTGCCGACGACGGTGACCGCGAGAATGACCGCCGCGATCCAGACGATCGTGGGAAGCCGACGGCAGATAATCTCCAGAATTGTTCGCATGCACTCGCCTTTGCCGCATACGGCCGAAAGCAAAACTTCGATTCTGTTCAATGCGCCGCATTATCCACCGAATAGTCCGCCGGCCCGAATTATAGTTTGCTATTCTGTTTGCATCGTGAAATTGTGACTCTCCGGACTGTGCTCGGCAAGAGACAGTTTAGGGAAATCGATGTGGAACGGGACAATCTCTTCTTCCCATTTTCACAATTTCAGGCCGCGCACAGTATAAATACTGTCGTCTGGGAGCCTAAACCCTTTACGCGAGTCCGAGTTATCCCCTCCGGCGCACAAGACGGCCGCCCAGTCGCGCATCAGCCCGGGAGCGCGCGTCAGAACGGTTTGAACGCCCCGCCGTTCGTGTCGCCCCACATGTACGAGAACCCGACGTTGCCGTGCGTTTCTATCGGCATCATGTTGCGAATATACATCAGCACCGCGTCATTGAGCTTCTTGATCTTGGACGGCGGCACATAGACGACATCGAAGCGGCGGATCATGAGATCGCCCGAGAGGTCGCCTTCGCTGATGATGCGCTCGACATCGACAAGGCGGCCAAGGGGCGCGTCGCATTCCGGGTTGGCGCGCAGCACGACTACCGACTTGAGATCGGCCGTATTCCTGAAGCCGCCGGCGGCGGCGACGGCCTGAGCGACGCCGGTGGGACCGGCGATCGTGCACAGACCAGGTTGGTTGACTTCGCCGAGCACATAGATGAAGTTTGCCCTCATGGCTCGGAGTTCCGTGTGGACCTCGACTCCCGGGAGCGCGCCGTCGTACACTTCGCGTATGTCGCGCCGCAGGTCGGCCATGGTTTTCCCGGCGGCGTCGATGCGAATGCCGAGGGGAAGATCCAGATAGCCGTCGCCGCCGATCGCCGCTTCGCGGGTCTGGCCGGCGTTGCTGTTGTTGTTGATGGCCTGGAGCTCGCGCAGCTTGGTATTGAACGACAGGAGGGAGACGGTGGTGGTCAGGTTATCGAAAACCTCCTCTTTCCGGTACAGATCGGCGATCTTTTTCGCCAAGCCGTCCACAGTCCCGTACGATGCCTGCACGTCGCCGATATATGGCAAGGTAACCATGCCGTCCGGTCGGACGACGATGTTCCGGTTCAGATGTTCCTGTTGATGGTATTCGACGAGAAGCGTGTCGCCGGTCTGGAGAAGATAGCCTCCCGGCGTATCCTTGGAGATATAGGTAATACCGAGAAGGTCGTTTGGCGCAAGCCGAAAGTCGGGATCGACCAGTGGCAAACCAAGCGTTTCCGAATTCGCTTCGAGCGCCGTCTGGATGAATCCGGCCGGCGACGGTCTCTGTCCCGCGGTGTAACATCCGCCGCTGGTCGAGAGAACGCAGACGCAGGCAAGAAGAAATGAAGCATTTCGAAAAGCGCTCATGGCTACGCTCCGTGACTATCGACGACTATGCCGCGGCTCGGAATCTTTTTATCGGAACACGTTATGCACCCCCTAATGTCGCATAACGGGAGTTCTCCGCCTCTTGCATCTTTACTTCCCGTTTTTCAATCGATCCATTTGAAAAAAACGCTCCGTTCCGGGAGGCGGAAGCGGCAATTGAAGAACGTGGATGGCGGAGGGCGCCGAAACGCCCGCATGGAATTACGGTTTAGCGCTGTCCCGTTTTTTGTAACGCCATGCGCCGCCCATTCCCAAAAAAACGGTTCGAAGCACAGGGACAGGTCGCAGGACAAACCTGCCGATCAGGAGCGACACAATGACGCCGACGCCGGCGGCCGCGAGCATTATCGGCCATGCCGGCGCACACGGCGCCAAAGCGAAAAGCGCGCCCGCCGCGCCGGCGGTGAGGAAAGGTTGGTGGATAAGGTATATATCATAGGAGTATTCCCCGAGAAAGGCGAGATGCCGTTCGGGAGGCCGTCCGATGAGAAGCCGGGAAATGCCGATGAAACAGACAGTCCCGAAAAACGACAGCCCGAAGTTGAACAGGCCGGCGAAGATCCCGAACCGTTGCGTTCCCAACAGTTCCATCGCCGTGAATATCGCCGCCGTCGCGGCGGCATGAATCGGGATCAGACGCGGCGCGAACAGGGCGTCCGCATCCCGAAGACGCCGGCCGAGATGGAAAAACACCAGATAATGGCATACGCGTTCCGCCAGTTTGGGAAGCGACTCCGGATAGGCGATGGCGACGAGAAAAAGAAGAAACGCCGGAAGCAGGCCCGCCAAGGTGCGGAAGAACGACGCAAGAGGATAGGAAACGGTGAAAATGAGGAACAGCGTATAACAAAACCACAGATGCCGCGTCAACGTGTCTTCAAGCGTCAGTATGGCGTGAATGACGGTCGCCGGGGATTGCGGGACAAAACCGTAGCGCGTCATCAATTCATCGAACGGCGACAGTCGATATAACAGCGCGATGGCGAAATACGTTAGGAACGAGATGGAAAAATACGGCAACATCAGCGAAGTAAATTTTCGCCAAAGAAATCTGGCATATCCTTGCCGACGATATGACTCAAGACCCTGTTCGAAAAGAAAGCCCGAAAAGGCGATAAAGACCGGCAATCCCACGGAATAGGCGAGATACCAGAAGATCCCCGCCGAGCCGCTCGACCGCCTGATCTGCGGTATGGCGCCGTGAGCGACGGCGATGACAAGTATCAACAAGCCGCGCGCGATTGTGATGTATTGGCAATTTTGCCGTTCGTTCGCCATGTATCGGGGTTCCAATCGCTTGTCGGAGCGCATTCATCTTATTCCATTTTACGCCAGTCCCGGTTTCATTAAAGGGAAAAGCGCCGTTGCGCACGCGAAAACGGCGCGATGTTCTTTTTACGCGGCGAAACGTCGATGCGTTTTGTATAATCGAGACTTTTAAAAGCGTAATTATACTGGGCGCGGCCTGAAATTGTGAAAATGGGGTTGGGGGTTGCCCTGTTCCACATCCGTTTCCCTTGGCCATTTCATGCCGCGCACAAGTGAGGGAATCACAACTTCGGACCGTGAACGGCGTAAAAGGGACCGAATGGACAGGGAGAATCCTCCTCGGAAGCCGGGCGAAAGCGCTCGCTTTGGACACGGATTGTGGGAAAGTATGCTTGGCATCCTCGGCGGGAGGATGGCGCAACCCTTTTTCACCTTTTTCCTCTTCTTCGTCTCCGCGCGCATACTCACCACCGCTCAATTTGGCGTCTACGTTCTCCTCATGGGTCTTCTTGTCCTTTTCCAAAGCATGAACTCCCTCGGCCTCGAACGGGTTTTGGCTCGCGAAATCGGGCAGCACCCAGACGAGGAGGGCGCCACCATCGCCTCCGTGCTCTGCCTCAGCCTTCCCGCCTCGATCGTAAGCGGCGTCCTGTTTCTCGTCCTGGTCTGGACGTTCAGAAGCGATTACGATCTTTTCCCCCTCACAGCCATCGCCATCATCAGCCTTCCCTTTTCCGCCGCCTTTCAATTCGCCGAATCCGCCTTCGCCGCCCACAACGCCGGCGGCCGGTTGTTCCGCATCAGCCTCGTGGAACAGTTCGTCCGCGTCGCCCTGAGCATCGCGGCGCTTCTCGCCGGATTCGGCCTGTATGGCCTGTTAGGTTCATATGTACTGGGCAGGATCATCGCCGGCTCCGGCGCGTCGTATGTGTTTTTCCGCAAAAGCCTTGCCCATCCTCTTCGGCTGGATCGCCGCAACCTCAGATACATCTGGGGACGGCTGGCCGCCTTCGTCCCCATGACGCTTCTCGGCAACCTTTATTATCGCGCCGACGTCATCGTCCTCGCGTATCTCCTGACGGAGTCGGACATCGGCATTTACGGCTGCGCCATGCGCATAGTCGGCTTCGGCTTTATTGTGCCCGAAAGCGTCGTCTCCGCGTCGTTTCCGCATTTCAGCCGTCATCTCGCGAAGCGGGACGCTGTATACGAAACAAAGACATCCTCCTTCCTCGACCTGCTCCTCGCGTCCGGGTTCCTCGGCTCGGCCGGCATGGCCGTCTTCGGCGGATTGCTTCTTACCCTGTTCTTCGGTGTAAAATACGCCGCTTCCGGGCCGATCCTGGCCATCCTCGCCTTCATGCTTCCCGCCTACGGCGTCAACGTTCTTGCCGGGCTCCTCTTTCAGGCGGCGCACCGAGAAAAAACCGCGCTCGCCTTGGTCGCCGTCGCCGTCGCCGTCGCTTTCGGGTCGATCGCGCTCGGCGCCTTCGCGGGCGGCGTCTCCGGAGCGGCGATCGGCAACGTCTTGTCCATGTGGCTTATGGCGCTCGTCCATCTCGCGCTTTCCCGCCGGGCGAACCTCATGCAACTGACGACGAAATCCCCCGCCTCGCGGTCGCTCGTGTGGCTCGCAGCGGCGACCATCCC
Organism: Planctomycetota bacterium; assembly: GCA_031254915.1. Taxonomy (GTDB): domain Bacteria; phylum Planctomycetota; class SZUA-567; order SZUA-567; family SZUA-567; genus JAIRTL01. The sequence continues at coordinate 14,203 of JAIRTL010000028.1, read as the reverse complement.
CCTGGCCGGCGTCCCGTGGCAGAGCGGGTCTGTCTTTTGCCTCGCCGCCGCCGTCGCCGCCCTTATTCCCCTTTTCCTCGGCGGACTGGCGGGAACGCTCGCGCCGCGACGCATACGAAAGGCCTTTGCCTGATGAGGATCCTGTTCGTCTATCCCGTGTTCCCGTGGCCTCTCGATTCCGGCTCCCGGGTGCGGGTGTACAATCTGGTGAAACAGCTTGTCCGCCAGGGACACGAGGTCGGCCTGGTCTGCTTCCATGAAGGATCGGACGACCCCGGCGACGACAGCCGGGAATTCCGGGCGCTGCTTTCCGATCTTCGAATCGTCCCGATCGGAGTCCCCCACGGCGCATGGTGGAAGGCCAAGCGCTTGGTGCGCATCCTCCCGTTGCTTGCGCATGGCGTGCCGCCGATCGCCGCCTTCGCGCGCCACCCCGGGATCGGGGACGCCATCGAGGAACTCGCGGGCGATTACGACGCGGTGCTGATCGGGTTTTATTTCATGGGCTTCAACGTGACGGACAGCCTCATGGCGAAGGCGGGGCGCAAGTTCTCCCTCGTCGAGGACGACCTGAGCTTCGTCCCGCTCGCCCGCAAGGCGGCGGTAAGCCGATGGCCGGAAAAGGCGCTCCGCCTCTGTCAGGCCGAAGGCGGCAAAACGGCGGAAATCGCCATGATCAGGCGTTTCCCGCGCGTGTTCGTCATGTCGGAACTTGACGCGGCGACGGCGCGGGAACTCGCGCCCGGCACGCGCGTCATGCTTTCCCCAAACGGCGTCGACTGCGCAGCGATCGCCTTCCGCCCGCGACCGATGAAGCCGGAGGGCCCGCTGTCCCTCGTCTTCGTCGGCGGCCTCGCCCATTATCCGAACCTTGACGCGCTTCGGCACTTCATGGGCGCCGTCTGGCCGGGAGTACGAAAACGGTTCCCGGGCGCCGCCTTCACCGTCGTCGGCTCGACCGGCGGCGTCGACGTTTCCGCGCTTGCGCCGGAGGGCGTGCGCTTCGCCGGGTTCGTTCCAAACGTCCTGGGACTGTACGCCGGGGCGCACGCCACCGTCACTCCATACCGTATCGGCGGCGGCACCAGGCTGAAGATTCTCGAGGCGATGGCGGCGGGCCTGCCGGTCGTCAGTTCCGCCGTCGGCGTCGAGGGATTGCCGGCGACGACGGAGCGGAACTTCCTCCTCGCCGAAACGGGCGACGACATCGAGACCGCACTCGACCGCCTCATGAACGAGGAAGGCCTGGCGCGACGGCTGTCGAAAAACGGCCGGCGGCTTGTCGAGGAACGCTTCGACTGGCCGATCCTCGCTCGCCGACTCGCCGACGATCTCCGGCGGAATGAAGACTGAACGATACGCGGTCCCATTTGGGGTTCGGAGCCGCGGCGGCGGAAACGCCTTCAGTCCTTTGTCCTTGCGAACGACGCCGGGAAGCGGATAATAGGCGCGCCCAGGGCCCGTTCGAGGGAAGAATGCAATGAAGACCGCCGCATTGATACCGGCCTACCAGGAAGAGCGCCACGTTGCGGACGTGGTACGACGGACGCTCGGCAAGGCGGACAGGGTCCTGGTCGTCGACGACGGATCCCGGGACGGGACGGCGGAGCGCGCCCGCGAGGCGGGGGCGGAGGTGATGTCGAATCGGGGAAATCTCGGGAAGGGCGCGTCCCTGGCCGTGGGGTTGGATGCATTGTTCGCGGATGGGATCGACGCCGTCGTCTGCCTGGACGCCGACGGTCAGCACGACCCGGAGGAAATTCCCGATTTCATCGCCGCAGCGGAAAACGCCGACCTGGTGATCGGCAACCGCATGGCCGACGTCAAGGACATGCCCTTCGCCCGCCTGCTGACGAACCGGGTCACGAGTTGGATTCTCGGCCGGCTGGCCGGCGTGAAAGTGCCGGACGCGCAATGCGGCTTTCGCCTTATCCGGTCCGCCGCCTGGCGCGCCGCCAACGTTCGGACGAGAAACTTTGAGTTCGAGGGCGAGACGATCGTCAACGTGGGCAGGAAGGGTTTCCGCATCGCCTCGGTGCCGGTAAAGACGATCTACGGCGACGAGGTGAGCAAGATCAATCCCTGGCGCGACACGATCAGGTTTTTCCGCATGATATGGCGATTGTGGCGGGAAGGCTAGCGGATGGAATTCGTTGACGAAACGACGGTGGCGGTGCGGTCCGGCAAGGGCGGCGACGGTGCGGTCGCGTTCCGCCGCGAACGGAACATGCCCCTCGGCGGACCCACCGGCGGCGATGGCGGCGACGGCGGTTCGGTGACCTTCGCCGCCGACCGCAACGCCGATACGTTGCTGCCGCTGGCGCGGACGCAGATCTACGCGGCGCGGTCGGGGGAACCGGGAAAAGGCAACAATCGGCACGGCGCGTCGGCGGAGAACATCATCGTCAAAGTGCCGGTGGGGACAGTGTTTTTCGAGTCGTGGGAACAGGTCGCCGACCTGGACGAGGACGGCGTCTCCTGGCTTGCCGCCGCCGGCGGCCGCGGCGGCAAGGGGAACGCCTCCTTCGCGACCGCGATCAACCGCTCGCCGCGCGAATTCACTTACGGCGAGGAGGGAACGTCGCGAAAGCTCCGCCTGGAATTGAAGCTCATCGCCGACGTCGGGCTTCTCGGTCTGCCAAACGCCGGCAAAAGCACCATTCTTTCGCGTCTGTCGGCGGCGCGGCCGAAAATCGCCGACTATCCCTTCACCACCCTCCAGCCGCAACTCGGTATCGTTCCCGACGGCCACGGGCGCGAGCTCGTCATGGCCGACATCCCTGGCATCGTCGAGGGCGCTGCGGACGGCTCCGGCATGGGGCTGAAGTTTCTTCGCCACGTCGAACGCTGCCACTTCCTTCTCCACCTCGTCGACGTCCAGCCGGGGGACGGCTCCGACCCGGAGGAAAACCATCGGATCATCAACAACGAGCTCGCGGCTTACTCCCCCGTCCTCGCCCGGAAGCCGCAGATCGTGGCGCTGAACAAAATCGACCTCACCGGCGCCGACGAGGCGGTCGACAATTTTCGGCGCGCGACCGGACTGCCGGCGCTCGCCGTCTCCGCCGCCTCCGGCGCCGGCTTGCGCGAACTGGCGATCGCCATGTTCGATCTCAGCAGAAGCCTGCGCGGCGGGGCCGGTTGACGGCCGGTCCGCGTTCGGCGTCTGTATTTCTCCCCTCGCCAATCGCGGCTGAGGGCGATCGTTTCTGTGATAGAAACAGGTGAAAACGTTTTCTAAATTTAGAAAAATTCTGATGGAAACCGCCATTTTTGATAGATATATCTGTGGTTATTGATCATATCATTTTTCCCGTAGACATTTACATGCCGCCTTATGAATTCGTCCCGCGACTGGCCCGCGGCGGAGGGCCGGGGAAAACGGCGCGCGTGCCTGGAATTTTCCGGACCCGGATTTGCAGATACGAAAAACCGCTTGACTTTTCCCCCTGTTTGTGGTCGATTGACGTTCCTATTCGGGCTCCCGGCACAACATGTTCATCATTGCTCCGCCGATACGCTACCCCGTCGATTCGCGCGTCATTGCGTTTCAAATCGCATCGTGATCGTTGTGTGAGGGGTACTTCGTCATATTTCGCTTATGGAGGACGCTATGAAGAGAAGCATGTTCACCCGGATTCTGTCCCTTTCGCTCGTCATCGCGCTGTTCGCCGGCGTCGCGCTCGCGGGACAAAGGAAAATCGGCTACACCTGCATGGACGGCAGCAACCCCTTCTTCGTGATCATCGAAAAGACCATGCGCGAGATCGTCGAAGCCAAGGGCGACAGCTTCATCGCCACCGATCCCGCCAACGACGTCACCCGCCAGATCAATCAGGTCGAGGACATGATCGCCCAGAACCTTGACGCCATTCTCCTCAACCCGGTCGACGCCGAAGGCATCCGCCCCGCCCTCGACCAGCTCAAGCAGGCCGGCGTCCCGATCATCAACTTCGACACCGAAGTCGCCGACATGTCCTATCTCATTTCCTACGTCGGCTCCGACAACTACAACGCCGGCAAGGTCTGCGGCGACGATCTGGTGAAGCGACTCCCCAACGGCGGCCCGATCATCATCCTCGACAGCCCGACCATGCAGTCCGTCGTCGACCGCACCAACGGTTTCCTCGACGTCATCAAGAACAAGGGCTTCGACATCGTCGCGCAGCAGGACGCCAGGGGCAACCTGAACGTCTCCATGAACATCGCCGAGGACCTGCTCCAGGCGCACCCGAACGTCGTCGCCATCTTCGGCGGCAACGACCCGACGGCCCTCGGCGCGCTCGCCGCCGCCAAGGCCGCCGGCCTCAAGGACGTTCTCATCTACGGCGTCGACGGTTCCCCGGACATCAAGGCCGAAATGGCCTCCGGCGACTCGCTCATCGCCGGCTCCGGCGCCCAGTCCCCGGTCGCCATCGCCAAGATCTCCGTCGAGGTCATGTACAAATATCTCGCCGGCGAAAAGGTCGACTCCCGCTACCCGGTCCCCACCTTCATGATCAACGCCGGCAATGTCGCCCAATTCGGCACGGACGGCTGGCAGTAGGATATTCTTAATATTGGGCGCGGCCCGAAATTACAAATTTTGGGGATGGGTGTTGCCCTGTTCCACATCTGCTTTCCCTGGCCATATCATGGCCGCGCATAGTCGAGGAATTACAACTCCGGATCGCGAACGGCATAAATTCGCGGCGGCGGATCGACCATCCGTTCCGTGCGCTTTCGACCGGCGTCGCCGGATTTCCACACGGAAATTCCCCGGCGCCGGGCGGAACGGCGCCGCGCCATGTACAGGCGGAATAAAAACGAAAAGCGTCCGTCTTCCAACGGCGGCGCTTTTTCTCTGTCTCACGCATTTTTCTGAATCGCCGGGAACGCCGCCATGGCGGCCTCCCCTGACGACACCGGTGACGACGATGCCCGATTTCCTGCTCGTGATGAAAAATATTCACAAGCGCTTTCCCGGCGTTCACGCCCTCAGGGGCGTCGATTTCGAACTGCGGCGGGGCGAAGTGCATGCGATTATCGGCGAAAACGGCGCCGGCAAATCCACCCTGATCAAGATCCTCGCCGGCATCTACACCGCCGACGAGGGCGAAATCGTCATCGACGGCGCCAAGGTCGACATCGACGGCGTCGTCAGCTCCAAGGCGCAAGGCATATCCGTCATCCACCAGGAGCTTGTCCTCGCGCCATCCATGACGGTGGCGGAAAACATCTTCCTCGGGCGCGAATCGATGAAGGGATTGTTCATCGACAGCCGGAAAATGCACGGCGACGCCCAGCGTCTTCTCGACTCCTTCAATATGGACCTGGACGCCGAGGCAATCGTCAAAAGCCTACCCATCGCCAAACGCCAAATGGTGGAAATCGTCAAGGCCATCTCCGAGAATTCCCGGATACTGGTCATGGACGAGCCCACCTCCTCAATTTCCGACAAAGAGGTCGACTTCCTCTTCGCGACCATGCGCGCGCTGGCCGCCAACGGCGTCGGCATCATATACATTTCCCATAAAATGAGCGAGCTGGAGGAAATCTGCGACCGTGTTTCGGTTCTTCGCGACGGCGCCTACGTCGGCACAGAGGTCGTCAGGGAAGCGAGCAAGGACAAGCTCATCTCCATGATGGTCGGCCGCGAACTCACGAACTACTATACCCGCGACTTCCGCCCGCCCGGCGAAGTCATCCTTCGTTGCGAGGGCATTTCGGACGGCAAAATGGTGAAGGGCGCGTCCTTCGAGTTGCGGGCCGGGGAAATCCTCGGCTTCGCCGGACTTGTCGGCGCAGGACGCAGCGAATTGATGAAATGCCTATTCGGGCTGACCAAGGGCTTTACCGGCAAATTGTGGATTCGCGGCAAGGAAGCGCGCATCTCGAACCCGATCCAGGCGACGGCGGCCGGTCTGGCTCTGGTCCCGGAAAGCCGCAAGGATGAGGCGGCGTACCTGGTGCAGAGCGTCCGCTACAACACGACGATCGAAGTCCTCCCCGAGTTCATCAAATTCATCTTCGTGAACCGGGACAAGGAGGACGAAATCACCAGTCACTATATCCGGCTCATGTCGACGAAAACGCCGTCCCTGGAGCAGAAGCTCATCCACCTCTCGGGCGGCAACCAGCAGAAGGTGATCATTGGACGCTGGCTCGCCAGCCACCCCGGGATCCTCATCCTGGACGAGCCGACCCGCGGCGTCGACGTCGGCGCCAAGTCGGAAATCTACGCCATTATGAACGAATTGGTGAAGGAGGGCATCGGGATCATCATGATCTCCTCCGAAATGCCCGAAATCATCAATATGAGCGACCGCGTTTACGTCATGAACCAGGGCAGGATCGCCGGTTGCCTCGAGCGCGACGTTATTTCCCAGGAAAACATCATGAGGCTGGCGGCCAGGTGACCGCTTTTCGCACACAATCTTGACGCGAGGTAAACGATGAACCAAACAGCCGACGTTAGGAAGCGATCCAGGATCGAGAAGTCCCTGCGCATATTCCTCAAGGATAATCTCGGCATTCTCATCGCCCTGGCTGTGCTCTGCCTGTTCCTGAGCGTCTACCCGACGACCAAGGATACGTTCCCCGTGCAGCGCAACATTTTCAACGTGCTTCGCCAGGTGTCGACCAACCTTTACCTCGCCTGCGGAATGACGATGGTGATCATCCTCGGCGGCATCGACCTGTCAGTCGGTTCCATCGTCGCCCTGAGCGGCTGCTTCGCCGCCGGGTGCGTTTCCCGATACGAACTCCCCATCCCGATGGCGATTATCTGCGGCATCCTCATCGGCGGAGTCGTCGGCGCTTTCAACGGATTCGTCATTTCGCGCACCACGATCCCCGCCTTCATCGTCACCCTGGCGACGATGAACATCGCCAAGGGGCTTGCCTACGTCTATACCGGGGGCTCGCCGGTACGCGTCGTCAACAACGAATGGCAATGGCTCGGCGCCGGCTGGGTATTCAACGGCAAGGTGCCGACTCCCGTGGTGCTTCTCGTCATCATCCTCGCGATCACCGGCGTCCTCATGAACTGGACGCGGCTCGGACGCCACCTCTACGCGGTCGGGGGCAATCCGCAGGCGGCTGAATTTTCCGGCATCAACGTGGCGCGGGTGAAATTCCTCATCCACACCTTCACAGGCATCATGGCGGGAACGGCCGGCGTCGTCCTGGCGTCGCGCATGTACTCCGGCCAGCCGACCGCCGGCGAGGGCGCGGAAATGGACGCGATCGCGGCCGTGGTCGTCGGCGGCACAAGCATGCAGGGCGGTTCCGGCAAAATCAGCGGCACGATCATCGGAGGCCTCATCATCGGCGTTCTCAACAACGGCCTGAATCTGCTCAACGTCAGTTCCTTCTGGCAGTACGTCGTGAAGGGCATCGTCATCCTGCTCGCCGTCTTCATCGATTTCTGGCGGACGCGCAAAGCGTCGCGCTGAACCCGGATGTCCGCGTCGCGATCAAACAAAAACCCGGCCCTGACGGCCGGGTTTTTCAATGCGACATCGGTGATACGTTCGCCCGGCATCACCCTCCCGTACCGTGAAATTCCGCGAGCGCATCCCGCCAATCCGGCATGGGCGGCAGGCCGAGCAAGCGGAGCGTCCGCTTTTCGAGGCGCGAGTTCGCCGGGCGCGGCGCCCGGCGGGGGAATTCGGCGCTCGCGCAGGAGACGGCCTCCCGGGGCAATTTCCACAGAGCGAAAATTTCCCGGGCGAAATCGAACCAGCTTGCCTCGCCGGAACAACTAAGGTGCATGACGCCGCCGACCGGAACGGGGAGCAGATCCGCCACCCTGCGGGCGACGGCGATGGCCGAAGTCGGATTGCCGACCTGGTCGGCGACCACCCTCACGGGAGGACCGTCCGTCGCGCCGAGCTTTCGCATGGCATGGAGAAATGACGGCCCGCCGGCGCCGTAGAGCCAGGCGATGCGGCAGATCAGATGGTCCGGGCACAGCGCGCGGACCGCCTCCTCGCCGGCCAATTTCGACCTGCCGTAGACGGTTCGCGGCCCGGTTTCGTCCCATTCGTGATAGGGTCTGTCGAGATCGCCGGAAAAGACGTAATCGGTGGAGATGGCGATAAGCCTGGAGCAGTGTCGGGCGCAGGCGCGGGCGAGGTTGGCGCTGCCTAGCGCGTTGGCGCGAAAGGCGGCGTCGGGGTCGGCCTCCGCGCCGTCCACGTCGGTCATGGCGGCGCAGTGGATGGTCGCCTCCGGCCTAAACGACGCCACCGCGCGCTCTACCGCCGCGGGATCGGCGAGATCGAAATCGCCGATATCGACCGGGCACAGGTCGTGTTTGGCGCACTCGGCCGTCATATGGCGGCCAAGCATCCCCCCTGCCCCGGTAATCATGACGCGCATGGCATGTCCTCGCGAGCGCCGGAAATACGGTCAGGAAGCGGCCGGGCGATACTTCGGCAGGATATCCTCCGAAATGTCCGCGAGCATGGAATGTTCCTTGTCGCGGTCGGAAAGCACCGGAACGCCGCCGTTTTCGATCGGCCAGTCGACGCCGATCGCCGGGTCGTTCCAGGCGATGCCGCGACTGTATTCGGGTCGGTAGTAGTCGGAGCATTTATACATGACTTCGGCGTAGCCCGACAACACGTAGAAGCCGTGGGCGAAACCTTCCGGAATGAAGTGCGCGAGGTAGTTTTCCTCCGAAAGCCGCACGCCGCAGAATTTGCCGAACCAGGGACTGCCGACGCGGATGTCGACGGCGAGGTCGTAGATTTCACCGCGAATGGCGCGAACCAGCTTGGCCTGCGGCGCCGGGAGCTGATAATGCAGTCCCCGCAGAACGCCGTACCGGGAACCGGACCAGTTGTCCTGGACGAATTCGACGTCGGCGCCGAACGCAAGCAACTCCTCGCGGCGGTATGATTCGAGAAAGAATCCGCGCCGGTCGCCGAACATCCTCGGCTTGAGGAGAAGAAGGTCCGGGATGGCCATGCGTTCGATTTCCATTGCGCGCACCTCCTCCCAATGGCGGATCGCGGGCAAGCGGTTCGACTCGACCCTATTTGCCGCTGCCGACGATGACGACCTTGATCGTCATGAGAACAAGCCAGAAGTCGAGCGCCGGACTCCAGCGGTCTATATACTGCAGATCCATCTGCATCCACTCGATGAAAGACACGTCGTTGCGACCGCTTACCTGCCAGATGCAGGTCATGCCCGGGCGCATGGAAAAGCGCTTGCGCTGCCAGTCTTCCGTAAGCATGTCAAAGTCGCGCCTCGACAGCGGCCTCGGGCCGACGACGCTCATATCCCCCTTGATGACGTTCCACAGTTGCGGCAGTTCGTCCAGACTGTGGCGGCGGAGAAACGCGCCGCCGCAGATGAGACGCGGGTCCCTGGTGATCTTGAAGGCGGCGCCGTCCATTTCGTTGAGGTGCGCGAATTCGCTCAGGCGCTGTTCCGCATCGCGGATCATGGTGCGGAACTTGACCATGCGGAAGGCGCGCTTGTTGAATCCGATCCGCTCCTGAATGAAAAAAACGGGGCCGGGCGAGACAATCTTGATATAGGCGGCGATCGCCGCCACAATGGGCGAAAGAACGATCAGTCCGATCGTCGCCATAATGACGTCGGCGACCCGCTTGACCGCCATGCCGACGTAATCGACCGTGGTGCCGGAGAACGCCATGTTGCCGAAGTCGTTGATGCACAACGGCTGCTTCTTGATGGTGTCCGATTCGAAGACGTTTCCGACGATGTAGGAAGTCACGCCGTAGAAGCCGCAGGTTTCGATGACGTTTTCGATCGTGTCGTAAAAGGTGCGGACAGGGAGAAAAATGAACACCACGTCGACCACTTTGTCGCGCAGGGTGTCCCCGAGTTGCTCGGGCTTGCCGACATGGGGGATGGGGGCGTTCTCGACCTGGTCTTCGTCAAGATAGCCGCGCAATTCCGCGCCGAGGTGGATGGTCGTCTGCAACACGCCGCAAAACGCCCGCGTTCGGTTGTTCATCCCGACGACGAGGATGCGCAGCTTGTTACGGGGATGGTTGTACGACTTCCGGAGCAGGGTGCTGACGACAAGATGCAGCGCCATGATGATCGCCATGGCGACGCCGGAAAAGCCAAGCATGACTGTTGGCGCTCCGACAATGCCGTTGAACCAGGCAATGCCGGCGAAAGCGAGGCCGAGCGCGGCGAGGAGGATCTGGGCGTCGAGAAAGCCCCCCCAGGATACGGACGTCGTGAACGAGGAGAAACGGAGGATCTTCTGGAAAAACAGGATGAAAAAGAAGACCACGGCGATAAAGAAGATCGCGATCAGAAAAAAGACGGTTATGTTGGTGTCGTACGCGGCGATGTTGTCATGCAGGTGAATATGATAGCACCAACCCATAAACGACGCCGAGCAGCCGAGCATCTCGATGACGAGAAGGGAAAAAAAGATGTTTTTCAGCCGCGCAGCCAGCATATGAGCGCATCCGTGAATGTCGTGGCGGTCAAGCGATTAACAATAACATTTCGAGAAAATACCGATTTTAACTTTCATGCAACTTAATTATAACTCATTGTATAGAAAGGGACAACATCGATCTCCATGCCCCGGAATCATACCGAAACAGGGGGAGTATGAAAGATAATTCCTCGAAAAAAGTATACCACATCGCCCAAGCGCGAGACTGTTTTTTTTGACCCGTCGAAGTATTTATCAATAGTATATAATGTTTCATGCTTTTTATTGTCACGAAAGAACCGGAATGCATCACGCCGGTGGAACAGGCGACCAGGCTTGACGAGGAACTGGCCGCCCTCGGCGCCGGCCACCTTCTGGTCCTGAACGCGACAGGCACGCATGATTTGCGCGAGTTCGATGGTGAAGCGGGGATGCGCTTTCCGCTCGATCACGCGGCGCCATGGGGAGGACGATCGATGTGGACGTCGACAAGCGCGTACGCCTCGGACGTGCCGAATTCCTTGCCAAAGCCGCCGTTGCTGGATTGGCGCGTCTCCGTCGTGGTGACGTAGAACACGCAGATACGTCTGCCGCGTTCATAAATCGCGGCTATCTGGAACCCGGACAGGCATTCCGACACCACCGGCTGGGTGAAGGCATAACTAAAACCGCCGACCGTGATCGGTCGGCGGTTTTTAATGCGTTGAATGTGATGCGCGCGTCCGTCTTACCGCCTCGGAGCGCGGTCCCTGCCGCCGCGTCCGCGATCGCCGGAGGGTTTGCGCGGCTGGACGGTGTACGTTTCCCCCCGCTCCTCCATAAGAACCGCCTTGCGCGACAGGCGCACCTTGCCGGACGGATCGATCTCGATCACCTTGACCTTGAGGATGTCGCCCTTCTTGCAGAAGCTCTCTGTCGATTCGACGCGCTTGTCGTCGAGTTCGGAAATGTGGCACATGCCCTCGGTGCCGGGGAGAATCTCGACGAAGACGCCGAAGTCGCGGACGTCCGTGACTCCGCCCTCGTAGACCCTGCCGACTTCGGGAACCTCGATCAGGCCCTCGACTTTCCTGACGGCGCAGGCGAGCGACTCGGCGTCCGGGGCGCAAATGGAGACGATGCCGACGCCGGTGGAGTCGTCCACCTCGACCTGCACGCCGCACTCCTCCTGGATGCCGCGAATCGTCTTGCCGCCGGGACCGATGATCTTGCCGACCATGTCCTGCGGAACCTGGATGTTGTGCAGGCGCGGCGCGCGCGGATTGATCTCCGGACGCGGCTCCTTGAGGCACTTCTCGATTTCACCGAGGATGTGGAGCCTGCCGTCGCGGGCCTGGGCAAGCGCCTTCCTCATGGTGGCGGTGGAGATGCCTTTGACCTTGATGTCCATTTGAAGGGCGGTGATGCCGTCGCGGGTGCCGCAGACCTTGAAGTCCATGTCGCCGTAGTGGTCCTCGTCGCCGAGGATGTCGGTGATGATGGTCGGCTCCCTGCCCTCGTCCTGTATCAGGCCCATGGCGATGCCGGCGACCGGCTTTTTGATCGGAACGCCTGCGTCCATGAGGGCGAGCGTGGCGCCGCAGACCGTGGCCATGGAGGAGGAGCCGTTCATCTCGAGCACTTCCGACACGGCGCGCACGGCGTAAGGGAAGCCGGTATCGTGCGGCATGACGGATTCGAGCGCGCGCTGCGCGAGCATGCCGTGGCCGATTTCGCGCCGGCCCGGGCCGCGCGGCATTTTCGCCTCGCCGACGGAGAAGCCGGGAGCGTTGTAGTGGATGTACCACATTTCCTCGTATGGGTCGCGCAAGCCGTCCACCTCCTGGGCGTCGGAGGACGAGCCGAGGGTGACGGAGACGATGGCCTGCGTTTCGCCGCGCGTGAACAAGGACGAACCGTGGGTTCGCGGCAGCACGGAGACGCGGCAGTCGATCGGGCGGACGGTGAAGTTGTCGCGGCCGTCGACGCGGGAGTTGGCGCGGATGAGGTCGCGAATGACTTCCGTCTTCACCATCGCCACCGCTTCCCTGACCTCGGCGGCGCTCGGCCCTTTTTCGCCTTCCTCCACTGTGAACTGCTCGACAATTTCCTCGGAAATCTTCGACGCCGCTTCGCGGCGTCCGAACTTGCCCTCGGTCTTGAGCGCTTCAGCCATGCGGCCGCCGATGGCGGCGCGGACCTCATCAAGACAGGAAGGAAGTGCCGGCGGCTCGATTTGGATCTTTTCCGTCCTGCCCGCCTTCTCCACCAGCTCGCGGATCATGGCGACGATTTCCTTGACGACGCAATGGCCGAGTTCAAGCGCCTCGATCATCTTTTCCTCGGAGATGTCGCTGGCCCCCGCTTCGACCATGGTGATGGAGTCGGCGGTGCCGGCGAGAACAAGCTTGAGCTTTGAGACTTTTTCCTGCTGATTGGTTGGGTTGACAATGAACTCGTCGTCGACCAAGCCGATCCGCACCGCGCCGATCGGACCTTCGAAGGGAAGGGGCGACAGCGACAGGGCAGCCGAGGCGCCGACGATCGAGAGGATGTCGGGGTCGTTCACCATGTCGGCCGAGAGAACGATCGACTGGACGAGAACCTCGTCGAAGAAGCCTTTTGGGAAAAGCGGCCTGATAGGGCGGTCGGCCAGACGCATGGTGAGGATTTCCTTGGTGCTCGGCGCTTTTTCGCGCTTGAAGAAACCGCCGGGGAATTTGCCGGCGGCGTAGGTCCTCTCGCGGTAGTCGACCATGAGCGGGAAGAAGTCCTGGTCGGGAAAGCGCGGCGGCGCGGTGGTGGCGGCGGAAAGCACGACCGCGTCCGCGTATTGGACGACGGCGGAACCGGCGGCTTGTTTCGCGAGAAGGCCGGTGGAAATGCGAAGCGTCCGGCCGCCGATGACCCGTTCGACCGCGTATTCTTTTAAATTGAGTTCCATTGGGACAATGCTCCTGAAATAAAATTTGGTCACGCGGCGTCATGCGGTGAGACGCGCGGCGGAAGCGGAAACCGCGGCAATGCCGCACTGGCGAACGGTCGCCGGGCGGCTTGGGCGGCACTCGCGCGGAATGCTATTCCTTGGCGCGAATCTTCAGCTTCTTGATGATCAAGCGGTAGCTTTCGAGGTTGGTCTCGCGAAGGTAGCGCAGCAACCGGTTCCTGCGATTGACCATCATCAAAAGTCCGCGCCGGGAGTGATTGTCCTTCTTGTGGGCCTTGAGATGCTCGGTGAGGGAATTGATGCGCTCGGAAAGCAACGCCGCCTGGACCTCGGGACTCCCGGTGTCGTTCTCCTGGACGCCAAACTCCTTGATGATCTCGGATTTCCGTTCCTTGGTCATTGTCATGATTTGATACCTTTCGTCTATTCTCTCTTCCAGTCTTGTGTCTGTTTTTGGCCGCCAAGGCGCTCCGCAAAACCATGCGGCGGAACGGCAAGCCAAGCGAATAAAAAATTCGGCAGCCGTCGGCAGCCGAATTTGGCCCAGCCTGACTCATGCCATTCACTGACTCCATTATAAAAAGGACGGAAACGTTTGTCAAGGTCAACTCCGGTCCGACCAGGATCATTCGGTTCTCCGCCTCATGACGGCCGCAAACCGGCTTCATCGGCAGCGCTTCGTGCCGGGCCATTGCCATAGGCACCGTCGCCGTGGACGCTGGCCTTGGCTTGGGGTTCATCTGCCAGGGATTCCGGTTCAGGCGGATTGACTACCAGTTGCCGCAAGGCGGCACCGGTTTGAGAACCGTCTGTGGTGTTGGCTCCGGTAATGGCCACACCCAGCGGCATGCTGCGGCCGT
>JAIRTL010000095.1 GCA_031254915.1 Planctomycetota bacterium | reverse complement strand
TAGCCTCAGGCTGCTGAGGCGAGTCATGGCTGCGGAAGAGCCGGATGGTGGAAATCTCCTTGTCCGGTTCTGGGGAGGGGCGGGATAGGGCAACCTACCCGCCTACTCGACTACTGTGCTGCATGAAGTCAAATTGGGACTGGCGAGATGGGCGTGACCGCGAGGCTTCCGATCGTGACCATCCCCGAAGAAACCGGATGAGCCCTTTTCTCGAAGACCGGTGTCGCACCCGCTCAAGGAACAAGGCGCAAATACTCGCCGCTTTCAGGAACCCTGAACATCACTGTAATACGACAGGCCGGATTCGAATTCCGGGCACTCGTCATTCTGGCGGCAAACCTCTTCGAGTGGACGCATGGATTCGTCCTTCACTGCCAATCACTTCAACTTGAACCGGATGAATCCATGGTATACAATGCGCTTCGTGATTCAAGAACATAAAGCCCAATTCAGACACCAAGGGAATTTTTGACAAAAATCATTGAAAAACCTGACTATTCGGTTAACTCATCATAAAATCTATTGAAAATACTGATGTCCCATGATATTGTCATTTAGTAATGCCGGAAACCCACAGGATAGCATATGGTCCCATGAGCCTTGTAGACTTTCAGCGACGTTTCCCTTGTGAAGCGGATTGCCAGTCCTATCTTATGGATATCGAGAAGATAAACTTTTTGACCGACTTCTATTGGCATGCACCACTACGCCATCAACAACCTATGATAAGTTAACCGAATAGTCAGATTGAAAAACGAAAAATCACCGCTTGGGCGGGAATTTTTGGGATATTTGCGATTATTCTTCCGGCAGGCCCATGCGTTTGAGTATCCTGTCGGCATCATCGACGGAATAATAATCGAAGATGATGCGTCCCTTGCCGTCGTTGTCCTCCACCGTCACCTTGGTGCCGAAATGCTGCAGCAACCGCTCCTCAAGGTCGGCGACGTGCGACGGCACGGCACGGGGGCCGGATTTGTCCGAGTTTTTACGCAGTCCCCGGCGGTCGGCGGCAAGTTCCTCGATTTTGCGGGTCGACAGTCCCTCCTCGACGGCGCGCTTGGCGAGGCGCAGTTGCGCAAGCGGGCTCTCCATGCCGAGAAGGGCGCGTGCGGAACCGGCGGGGAGGGTGTTTTCGGCGACAAGTCGTTTCACCTCCTTCGGGAGGTCGAGGAGGCGGAGCATGTTGGTTACTTGCGCTCGCGAAACACCGACCCGTTCCGCGATCCGTTCGTGGGTCATACCGGATTCGGTGAGTTCTCGGTACGCTTCGGCTATTTCGATCGCGTTCAGATCGGCGCGCTGCAGGTTCTCGACCAGCGCCAGCTCCCGCATTCGCGCATCCTCGGCGTCCATAACGACGACCGGAACCTTTTTCCAGTCAAGGACGTCCCGAACCGCGCGGAGACGGCGTTCGCCCGCGATGAGCTCGTAATTGTCGCCGTTTTTCCGAACGACGAGAGGCTGGATCATGCCGTTTTCACGAACCGAGCGCGCAAGTTCATCAAGCCGCTCCGGGTCGAAATCCTTGCGCGGTTGCCACGGCGACGAACGCACTTTTTCGACGTCGACTTGCACCGCCGACGCGACCGATTCCGCGTCCTGCCGAATCGGCGACTTTATGCCCACCGACTGGATAAGCCCCGCCATCCCCCGGCCGAGTCCTCGAGTTTTAGCCATTCGCGGTCCACCTCATGAGACCTGACCGCCGGTGGCGAAGGTCGGGTTGTCAACAGTAACGAGTGAGATGGCGTTGCCCGGACCATGGGCGGCCAGAAGCATGCCTTGGGAGATTTCGCCGCGCAGCTTGCGCGGTTCGAGGTTGTCCACAACCACAATCCGGCGCCCGACCAGGCTTTCCGGTTCGTAATACGCCCTAATGCCGGCGCAAATCTGCTTTTCGCGTTCGCCTAGGCGGACGCGGATTTTGATCAGCTTGTCCGCGTTCGGGTGCGGTTCGGCCGCAATGATTTCGGCGACGGTGAGCCTGATTTTTGTGAAGTCGTCGAATGTGCAGCAGGCAATTCCCTCGGGGAGACCAGGGGCGGCTTTGGGTTGTTCAACCGACCGAGGCGCTTCCGGCGCGGCTTCGTGCGGCGTTTCGTCTGTCATGTCTGGTCCTCGTATAATCCGCTTTCCGGCGCGAAACGCAAAAGGCATTGGAAAAAAGTTGAAATTCCAATAAAACAAGTATCCTATTTTAGGTTTTTCAGGAAAAATTGCCATTGAAAAACGGAAATCCGTTATGCCCGAGATCCTCGACCGAAAGAACACAACCGCGCTCCTGATCGCCGACATGCACCTGCGCCCGCTCGACGTGAAGAACGCCCGAATTCGGGAAAGGGCGATCAGGGATAACGAACGGCTCGCCGCTTTCCTCGCCTCCATGGAGGGGAGAGCGCAGACGATCGTGCTTCTCGGCGATACCTTCCACTTCTGGTTCGAGCGTCGAAGTCTTGTCGTTGGCGACTATTACACTGCGCTGAGTTTGTTCAAAGCGGCGTCCGAACGGGGGATGGACATCCATCACGTCCGCGGCAATCGCGATTTCGCCGTCGGCGAAGGGTTGGGCCTCGATCCCGGCTCGCGTTTCCCGGGATTTTTTCGCTTCCGTTCCGGCTTCACCGTCTCGCGGCTGGTAGATTTCGGCATAGAACCGCATGGCCCGCGCTATCGACTTCACACAGACGGAAAAAGCATAACCTGCATTCACGGCGATTCCTTCTGCACCGATCAGAAGGTGTTTAAGGCGCTCCGCTGGCTGTTGACCGGACCAATCGGCCGAACCGCGATGAAATACATGCCCTGGTCCCTTGCGACCTTTTTGGCGTCGAGCGCACAAAACGCCGAACCGCGCTCCGGCCATCACAACGATCCCGGCTCTCTTCTTGCGGATGCGCCTATAAAACGCGAAATCGCCATGGGCGCCGATCTTATCCTCTGCGGCCATATCCACGCCGCCCATGAACGCAGCCTCGAAGCAGCCGGAAGGCACGGGCGGCTTATCGCCATACCGACTTGGCAGGACGGATATTACGGCCTGTTGGCGAACGGCGAGGTTGAAATCCACCGCTTCGATCATCCTACCTGACGATTCCGGATCCCCGCGCATTGTCTCGTCAAGCAGATCTTCAAGGGCGATGGACAGTAGAGGATCGTTCTTTTAATTTATGTATACTTTTAGTGGACTTTTAAAGATTTTGCCGTCTGTGTCATCCGAATCAAGTTGATAAAAGGCATGACGATTCCTTTACTAGGTGTTGATGAGACGCCTTGTCAAAGGAGGTCGCCATGCCAGAA
>JAIRTL010000074.1 GCA_031254915.1 Planctomycetota bacterium | reverse complement strand
GCTCCGGATTCGCCTCAGTCAAAGGTGTATCTCCGCCTTGCGGAAAGGATCGCGGAGCACGACGAATCGCGAACGCCCGCCCCCATGTCCGTATCGGAACTGCACGAGTGGGCTGCGGGGTGGGCCACGGAGCTTCTGAAAGTCGAAACAGGGGAAGTCGGCCAGTATGCCGACGGCATATGATTTCCTGATAATCCGTTAAAAATGGGAATACATGGCGGCGTCCCGCCATCACAGTGGCCGCGCACTTGCCGATGCCGTGTTGTCGCGTCGTTTTCCGCAAGGAGGAAGCATGAGTCATTTCGATCTCCAGGTTCCGCCCCGCCGCGAGGATCGCCACCCTAAAACATGCCTGGCCTACGGCGGCGCCGTATGCGGCTCGAAGGGGGGAGGGCGGCGCTGCGCCCTCGCCGCCGACGCCGACCGGGGATTTACCCAAGGATCCATTTGCCCGCTGCTCCCCGCCCTCGGCATGATGGCGAGCCTGCCGGAGACTGTGGTGCTTATGCACGGGGCGGTAGGTTGCGGTTCCTGCACGCACGGCACGAACGCCAATGTCCGTTCCGGCCACGCGGCGAGAAGGGGCAAGCCCGCCGACGCGCTGTGGCTGTCCACGGCTTTGGATGAAGTCGATGTGATTTCCGGCGGCGACGACAAGCTGGAGCGCGCGATTCGGGAAGTGGACACGATTCACTCCCCCAGGGCCATTTTCGTCGTGGCGGGTTGTCTGCCGGCCGTCATCGGCGACGACATCGACGGAGTCGCTTCGCGCGTGCAGCCCGAGGTCAACGCGACGATTCTGCCGGTGCATTGCGAAGGCTTCAAATCGCGATTCATGGCTACCGCCTACGACGCGGTCTATCACGCGGTCGGAAGGAACCTGTTGCCGGAGAGCGGGACGTCCAGCGAACACGACGAAAGGACCATAAACATCATGAACGTCGGCTCCATGGGGCGCGTCGATGAACTTGAGTTGGAGCGTTTGGCGAACGAATTGGGTTTGTCGGCGAATTTCTATCCGGTGTTTTCCAGGCCGGAAAGCTTTCGCAAGGCGACACGGGCGGCGCTGTCCATAAGCACCTGTCCGACCCACGACGACTATTTCCTGACCCATTTGCAGGAAAAGTACGGCGTCCCCTACATCATCCGCCACATGCCTATCGGCATCGCCAACACAAGCCGCTGGCTTCGCGACGTTGGAAGCGCGCTGGATCTGGCGGAGGAGGCGAACGTTTTGGCGGAGGCGGAGGAAAGGGAATTGCGAAATGCCCTGGAAGAATTCCTGCCGCTGTTCAGGGGCAAGCGGGTCTTTCTGTCGGCCGGAGAATACAGATCGCTCGCCACCGCGTCGCTTCTTCGCGAGTTCGGTTTTGAAATCGCCGGCATCCGCTCCTTCCACTATGACGAATTCGCCGACGTCGAACTGGAAAAACTGCGCGAAGACGGCGTCGACTTCACCTGGAACGTGGCGAATGTCCAACCTTTCGAAGAGGCGAACCTGTTGCGGCGCATCAAGCCGGATCTTTTCCTCGGCCATTGGCACGGCAACAATACCGCCGCCCGCATGGGCATTCCAACCCAGGTCATTTACAACACCGCCTACGGCTACATTGGATACCGGGGAGCCTACGATTTGGCGCGGCGGCTGCACCGCAAGCTGCGGAACACCGCCTTCACCGACCGCATCGGACGGTATGCCCGGCTGCCCTACAGGGAATCGTGGTACGCGGCCGAACCCTTTTCGTTCATCCGCAGTAAAACGGGAGAAGAAACATGAGCGCCGTCACGGAAATCACCTCAGCCACGGAGCGGCCGCGCTGGACTTGCGCATTGGGCGGGGCTTTGGCGACCGCCGGAGCCTTGCCTCGCACCATCCCCATCATGCATTCGGGACCCGGGTGCGCCGCCAATTTCACCTGGACGCAGAACGGCGCTTCCGGCTTGCAGGTGGCGGGTCATTGCGCCGGGCTTTCCGTTCCCGGCTCGAACCTGCAGGAAAGCGAAGTTGTTTTCGGCGGGCATGATCGCCTCGACGAGCAGATTCGCCATACCGTCGACGTCATGGACGGCGATCTCTACTTCGTTCTTACCGGCTGCGTTCCCGAGGTCATCGGCGACGATGTCGAAAGCGTCGTCGCCGCTCATGCCTCCGCCGGCGTCCCGATCATCCAGGCGTCGACGGCCGGATTCAAGGGCGATTCGTATTTTGGGTATGAGCAGGTGCTGAAAACACTGTTCCGCAAGGTCGTCAAGCCTGGCGTCGCCCGGCGGGACGATTGCGTTAATGTGTGGGGTGTGCCGCCGATGATGGATGTGTTCTGGAAGGGCAATCTTGCCGGCGTGCGGGATCTTCTCGCCCTTTTCGGATTCGACGCCAACGTTTTTTTCGGACTGGACGCCTCTCTCGAAGCCATCGAGAGCGCGGCGGGCGTGCGGTTGAATATCATTCTTTCCGACGCCTACGGCGTGGAGGCGGCCGAATTGTTCAGGGAGCTTCACGGAGTCGATTTCGTCACCGTCCCATTGCCGTTTGGAGCCGCCGCCGCAGAACGCTTTCTGCAAACCATCGGGGCGGCGCTTGGCGTGGACCAGGGTGAGGTCGCTGCAATCATCGAGCGGGAAGGACGGCGGCATTATGCGCTTCTCGAACCGCTGCTCGATGTCTACAACGACATGGAGGCGCAGCGGCACGCCATCGTGATCGGCGACGCGAACTATGCTTTCGCCGTGGCCGATTTCCTGGCGGATGATCTGGGTTGGCTGCCGGAACTCGTGGTCGTCACGGACGTTCTGTCGGACGAAAAGCGGGCGCTTTTGGAGCGGCGTCGCGCCGAGCGGGGGCGGCCGGCTTTTGAGCAATTGCTGTTCGA
>JAIRTL010000018.1 GCA_031254915.1 Planctomycetota bacterium | reverse complement strand
AAGGTTCTTCGGAGGTCGGCCACCTCAACATGGGCGCCGGACGCATCGTCATCCAGGAACTTAAGCGCATCGACGACGGCCTCAAGGACGGCACCCTGTTCGAGTCCGGGCAGTGGACGCGCCTGATGGACAACTGGAAGTCGAACAACGGCAAGCTCCATCTTCTCGGTCTTCTGCAGGACGAAGGCGTGCACGCGCACCAGGAGCATTTATTCAAGATCATGCACCGTGCGCGGAACGAATTTCCCGAAGGCGGGATCGTCATTCATCCTTTCCTCGACGGCAGGGACACGCCGCCGCGCTCTTCCCGGGAATACATCGCCAAACTCCGGAAGGTTATGGACGAGGTCGGCGGCTGTTCCGTCGGCACGGTCATGGGCCGCTACTATGGGATGGACAGGTCGAAAAACTGGGACCTCACCGATCAGGCCTGCAACTGCATCGTCAGTTGCGAAGGGCGGAAAGGGAAGGACATCCTGTCCGTCGTGAAGGAATCGTACGACAACGACAGGACCCCGGATGGAACGCCCATGGTTGACGAGTACATCCCGCCGCACGTTCTCGACGGCTACGGCGGCGTCAAGGACGGCGATTCCGTTCTCCATGCCAACTACCGCCAGGACCGGGCGATTCAACTGTCGATGGCGTTCGTCGACCCCGACTATCCCGGCAAGCTCGAGGCCAAGCCGAAAGTCGTCTACGTCGGTCTTACCCGCTATTACGACCAGTTCCCCTATTTCATCCTCGGGGCGATGGGCGCCGACGGCGGCATGAACAACCTTTTGGGCGAAGTCGTTTCCGCTGCCGGCTTCAAGCAGCTCCGAATCGCCGAAACGCAAAAGTTCCGTCACGTCACCTCGTTCTTCAACGGCAAGTCGACCACCCCCTTCGCCGGCGAGGACCAGATCGAGATCAAGGGCCGTTTCGATCCCGCCACTTTCGCGAGCCATCCGGAGATGGAAGCCGAATTCGTCACCGGGGAGCTTCTCAAGCGCCTTGAAAACAACCCCTACCAGATGATCGTGGTCAATTTCGCCAACGGCGACATGGTCGGTCATACCGGCGACTCCGAGGCGGCGCGCATCGCCGTCGAGACGGTCGACAAGTGCATCGGCGAATTGATCCCGCGCCTGCTCGAACTCGACGCCCAGGTCCTTATCACCGCCGACCACGGCAATGCCGAGCAGATGGAGGATTATGAAACGGGGATGACGAAAACGAGCCATACGCTGTACCCGGTCGAGCTGATCTATGTTGCCATGGACAGCTGGAACAAGAAGCTTGCGGAGCGGGGCAAGCTGTCCGATATCGCCCCGACCATGCTCAAGCTCCTCGGCCTGCCGATCCCCAAGGAAATGACGTCGGAAGCCCTAATCAAAAGCTGAGGCGCATGATCCGTTCGTAATTCAAAATAAGGAGGCCGTCGCGGCCTCCTTATTTTATGTAGTGCGCCCGGCAGGGCGTACTCGCTTGGATGTGCAAGTCCTCTACGGACCCTGATGACGGGAACTGTTAGCCGAACAGCAAGGGTGTCCGTCGCGAGGCGGAATCTGAAGGAAGCTGTACGCAAAGTCCCGGCCCGATGAACAAGAACCGCATTCGGGCTCGAGCCATATGAACCAGGCATTTCCCAAGAAGTACTTCGATGAGCATGGACTCGTATCGCTTCTCGATAGTTTTCAATCCGCCAAGAACTCCACACGAACCGCCGTATACGGAACCGTACGTACGGTGGTGTGAGAGGACGGAAGGTAGGTCTGGGCAGATCTACCTTCCTCCTACCCGATTCGGCGTTTGGTTGATTACTGTTTTGAAGTGCCTGCCGGACCTCGGGTCAAATCCGTTTCGTCGCGCGAATGCTGTGGCGAGCCATCCGCAATGCCGTATAATCCAGGCGACGCCGTTCGAGGGGACCGCAGGGAAAGAGACGCCATGACGATCGCCATCAGCATAGCCGGAGCCATCACCGTCGCCGTTACCGTCCGCCTGATGTACCTGCTGTTTCTTGGCGGCAGGCGCATCAACGAGGCGACGGCGGTCGGCCGCTTCATGGACGTTCTGCGGCCGACGGCGGCCGACTTCGCCAAAGGATGGAGCGAACAGGGCTGGCGGTACAGGTTGACAGCCTATCCCTGCCTGGTTCTCACCTTGGCCGGCGTCTCCGCCCTTATGTACTGGTTAATGCCGATGATGCAGACAAGCCTCGGCGTGTGGGATGTCGTCAAATACTGCCTTCTCATTTTTTTCGTCGGTACCGCCGCCTGCCTCGCAGTCGCGTTGATCCTGATCTTCGGCATCTATTTTTTGCGCGAAGTCATCGGCCAGTGGTGGACGGGGCGAAAGGAAAAACGGCGCCCTCCGCGTCCGCGCTGTTGACGGCGTCGACGGAATCAAAAACGGCGAATGTCGACGCCGCGTCGCAACCACCCGCCGCACCCGAACCGGACGCTTCCCGTGAGCCGACCGTCGACAGCGGCGACAAGAAACAGGAAAAAGAGTGAGAAAAGGAAAGCGATGCCGTATAAAGTCGGCGACGGTTATCTCATCGTCCTACAAAAACCGCGCCCATCCTTGCGGGGATAGGCGCGGACGGATGCGTGTTGCCCGACGCGGCCGAAGATTAATTCAGCGCGGCCTTGGCCTTTTCGACGACGAGTTGGAAGGCTTCCGGTTCGTGAATGGCGAGTTCGGAGAGGGTCTTGCGGTCGAGTTCGATCTTCGCCTTGGTGGCGCCTTCGATGAAGCGGCTGTAGGATATGCCGGCGAGGCGGGTGGCGGCGGAGATGCGGGTGATCCACAGGCGGCGGAAGTCGCCCTTGCGCTTGCGGCGGTCGATCGTGGCGCGGACCTCGGCCTTGATCACGGCGCCCTGGGCGATGCGGCGAAGCTTGCTGCGGCCGCCGATAAACCCTTTGGCCTTCTTCATGGCGGCCATGCGCTTTTTATGTTGGGCAACGCCGGTCAATGAACGGGACATAGTGTACTCCTCGGAAATTTCGAACCTTCGCCGTGATATGTATCGTTTTCAAAGCTGCGGGTCCGAGTTGGTTGCGTCGAAAATCGACCGGTCTAACCCCGGCCGCACCAAGTGTCGTCCTTTGGTCAAATCAACCCGAGGCCGGCGCGAATCTGCTTCACCGCCTGCTTTTCGAGGGGGCGAACCTTGGAGAGCCGGCGTTTCTGCACCGGCGATTTCCTGACGCGCTTGTGACGGCCGCCCGTGCCCTTGGCCATCACCTTGCCGTTCACCGTGACCCGTACGCGCTTGGTCAATCCCTTGCATGGTTTTTGTTTCGGCATTATCAGTCCTTTCCGCTCGCCGTTTTATCCCTGAGGATGCATCGGTCTTTCATTGCCTCGAACAAATATATGCTACGCAGTAAGATGTAAAATGCGTCGCAGCGTCGCTCAATCCCTGTCGTCGTCCTCGAATTCGTCCTCGGCCTCGACTCCCTCTTCATCCTTCGGGAGAATCCGGGTGATGCGCTCAAGGCTGCGGGCCGCCTCTTCCTCTGCCTTGAGTCGCGCTTCCTCGGCCTTTTTGCGCTCCTCCTCCTTCTCGCGCGCGGCGAGGATCTGTTTGAGATTCGGAAGCGGCGCGAGCGTCATCATCATCTTCTTGCCGTCCTTGCGCGGGCGGCTGTCCATCTTGGCGACGTCCGACAACGGTTTGGCGAACTGCTCGAGGAGAAGCTCTTCGCCAAGGTTGGCGTGCGAGTGCTCGCGGGCGCGGAACATCATGGTGAAGAGCACCCGGTTGCCACCCTCGATGAATTGTCGCGCCTTGTTGCGCTTGATGGCGACGTCATGCGGCTCGATACGAAACGATTTGATCCTGAGTTGCTTGAGTTCCGATGCCTGGTGCTTGCGCTTCTGCTCGTGCTCGCGCTTGGCCATCTGGTACTTGTATTTGCCGTAATCCATGATTCGGCAAACCGGGGGCTGGGCGGTGGGCGAAATCTCAACCAAATCCAGTTCCGCCGTTCGCGCCCGTTCCTGGGCATCGCTCAGGCTCACGATTCCTATCGGTTCGCCGTTCTCACCGATCAGTCGAACCTGGTCCGCACGGATCTGCTCGTTAAGTCTCAGTTCCTTTTTGCCGCCGCTTGTCATTGAGCCTCCCTGTCGGCTTCTCGCCCCGTCGGATCGCGTTCCTCCCCGGTTATGAAAGCCCCCGTGGTACCCCTCTCCCATCCGACCATAATCCGCGTCGGGCGCGGTTACGCGTTTCCCAATAAAAAAATTCCGTTCCCTCGACTGTTTCCAGTTCTATCCGCATAAAGATGTTGCGCGCGAAAGGCAGGGAACCGCAAGGGGTTTAAACAGGTCTATTTTACCGGAAACAGTATTATACCTCCCGTTTCGGCGGCAAGCGCCGCTCGATGTCCTCCGCGACCAGCTCTTCGATGACCGCGGCAACCAGCTTCACGCCCTTGTCGCCAAGCAGGCGTCGGCGCACCGCCGCGCTTTCCGTTTCACGTTCCTTTTCGCCCACGACGAGCAGGACCGGGATCTTGAGCAGTTCGCCCTCGCGGATCTTCGCGCCGATCTTGCCGCCGCGGTCGTCGAGATCGGCTCTGAGACCGCGCCCGCGCAACTTGGCGAGGATTTCGCGGCCGTAGGGGATGGACGCGTCCGTCACGGTCAGAATGCGGATTTGGCGCGGAGCGAGCCAGAGCGGGAAGTCGCCGCCGAAATGTTCGACGAGGCCGCCGATGAAGCGCTCCATCGATCCAAGCACGGTGCGATGCAGCATGACGACCTTGTGGCGCTCGTTGTCGGCACCGACGTATTCGACATCGAAGCGTTCGGGCAGATTGAAGTCGAGCTGGGTGGTCGGTCCCTGCCATTCGCGGCCGAGCGCGTCCACCAGCTTGATGTCGATCTTTGGGCCGTAGAAAACGCCGCCGCCGACATCGACCTCGTACGGCATGCCGCGCTTCTTGAGAACCGCCTCAAGCGCGGTTTCCGCCATTTCCCACTGTTCGTCCGTGCCGATGGACTTGGCGGGGCGGGTGGCGAGAAACGCTTTGTACTCGTAGCCGAACGCCTTCATCATGTGTTCCATAAGATCGAGAACGGCGTTGATCTCGTCCTCAACCTGTTCCGGCGTGCAGAAGATGTGAGAATCGTCTTGGGTGAAGCCGCGAACCCGGAGCATGCCGTGGAGCGTGCCGGAGGGTTCGTAGCGGTACACGGTGCCAAGTTCGCACCAGCGCATCGGCAGATCCCGATAGCTATGAACGTTGGAATTATAGATGAGGATATGCCCGGGGCAATTCATCGGCTTGACCCGGTAGGGCTGGCCGTCGATGTCCATGGGGCTGTACATCATGTCGCCATAGTTCTCGAGATGGCCGGAACGGCGGTAGATCGCTTCCGACGCGATATGCGGGGTGTACAGGAACTGGTAGCCGCGCTTGAGGTGCTCTTCCTTCCAGAACTCCTCGACCTTATGGCGGATCATGGCGCCGTTCGGGTGCCAGAGAATGAGCCCGGGACCGATGTCCTGTTCGGTGGAGAAAAGGTCGAGTTGTTTGCCGAGCGTCCGGTGGTCGCGCTTCTTCGCCTCCTCGAGCTTTTTGATGTGCGCATCGAGCTCGTCGCGGGTCGGGAAGGCGGCGCCGTAGATTCTGGTAAGCTGCTTGTTGTTCGCTTCCCCATGCCAGTAGGCGCCGGCGAGGCTCATAACCTTTACGGCGCCGAGCTTGCCGGTGGACGGCACGTGCGGGCCGCGGCAAAGGTCGGAAAACTTGCCCTGTTCGTAAAAGCTGATGACGTCGCCGTCGGCGTGGGCGATATTGTCGAGCTTGTACTCGTCGTCTGCATATTTCCGCTCCGCCTCGGCGCGCGACAGTTCATGGCGCACGAAGAGGCGGTCCGCCTTGATGATCCTCTGCATCGCCTTTTCGATCTTCGGGAGATCGCTTTCGGTGATAACGATCGGCGAGTCGAAGTCGTAGTAGAATCCGTCCTTGACGGCGGGGCCGTAGGCGAATTTCGTGCCGGGGAACAATTCGAGAACGGCTTCGGCAAGCACATGCGCGGCGGAATGGCGAAGTTGCTCCAGGCCTTCCGGCGTGTCGGAGGTGACGAAGCGGACCGTCGCGTCGTGATCGACGACGGTGGAGAGGTCGCGCATGACGCCGTCAACCTCGACGGTGAGAGCACGCTTGTGCAGGTCTTTGGAAATCTTTTTGGCAATGTCGGACAGCGACGATGGCTTGTCGATGTCGATGGACCGTCCGTCCGGCAGCAATATATGAAACATGAATGCCCCTTCGTCTATTCGACCGGCAAATCGGATGCGGATGGGCGCTGGAGTGGGGCAAGGATATGGCAAAAAGAAGCCGGCATACGACTTCCCCGACGGGATCGGGTGGCCGGTCCCGGACCTGATCGCTTGCACCCTTTTCGCGGCGTCTTGATTTCCGCTCTGTTCAACCCGAGGAAGGGAGGGCGCTCCCACCCAGGGCGGCGTGTAGGACAACCACGCTAAATCCGGCAATTTCCGGCTAGTTATTCAATGGTGGGCGACACTGGGTTCGAACCAGTGACCCCCAGCTTGTCGAGCTGGTGCTCTAGCCAACTGAGCTAGTCGCCCTTTTCAAAAACTCGCGGATATCCCGATCCGGAATATCCGTAAAAATAATACTACTGATCGCCTTATGTTTGTCAAGCGTTTCTTCGTTCTCCCGTGTTTTTTCCATAGCTACCGTGTTGCAGGCTATCTGGCGCATTCGCCGCCGTGCTTTCGCGACAAATGGAGTCATCCTCGCGGAGGCGGGGATCCAGACAACATGCCGAAAAAGGAACGATACCGCATTTGTACTGTGCGCGGCACGAAATTGTGAAAATGGGGGATGGGGGAGCCTGTTCCATGTTTGTTTCCCTTGGTCATTTCATTGCCGCGCGCAGTTGAGGGAATCACAACTCATCTCATGACCGCGGGCGGTGTACAACTTACAATGCTGTCGAAAAAAGCCCTTTCCTTTCGAAAAGGGCCTCTCGCGTTTCGAGCGTATGTTGAAACCCCGGCGTCTATTCGATGCCGGCTAGCGCCTTGCCGAGATCGAGGGACTTCTGCGAGAAGGCGCGTACCGTTTCCAGGAACTCGCGTTCTTCCGCGTCGCCCAGTTCGATCAGCTTGTCCAGCACCTCGATGGCGAGATCGAGACGGCCAAGGCTCTTATAAACTTCGGAAAGCGTCAGTCCAGCTTCGAATTTATGGGAGGAATCGATCGAGAACGCACGCTTCGCCGCCTCGAGCGCCAATTCCGGATCGCGATGCTCGGGGAGGCCCTGTTCGATCGCCACCATCGAGAGAATCACGAGCGATTCCGCGTTGTCGTTCGCACCCTTAAACCAGGAACGGAGCAACCCGGCGATTTCCTCCCGGTCGCCGCCGAACTGGCTGAGGAGCCGGTAGTGAAGCTGGAAAAACTGCGGGTTCGTCGGCTCGAGATCCTCAAGTTCGACTAGGGCGGACAGCATGTCGCCCATGTTTTGTTCCTCGAAGGCGGATTGCAGGCGGTCGCGCGCCGAGCGGATCGCCGTCGCCTTGTCGCCGTTCAGGGTGCCGTCCAGGACCTGCTTGATTTTTTCCTCGACATTGTCCAGAGGATTGCCGATCCACACCAGCCGGCCGGACCGGTCGAAAAGGAAGGCGTGGGGAATGGTGTTCCGGTTGTCGGCGGCCATATAATTGATGTACGTCTGCGCCTCGGTGTCGACGAAGGAGGCGTATTCCATGGGGTGCATCTCGAGGAAGGGGAGGATTTCGGATTCTTCGTCCGTTGTGAAGGAGACGATCTTCAGGTCTTCGTCCACATACCGTTTTTGCAGATCGTTGAGGATCGGAATGCTGCGGACGCAGGGCGGGCAGGTGGTGGACCAGACTTCCACAAGAAAAATCGTCTTATCGTCCGGGGTTGTGGGATCGACTTCGGATCCCGTGATCCATTTGGCCGGAAAAATCTGCGGCGCCGCATCGCCGAGATCAAGCGCCGTCGCCTGCAGGGCGATCAGCGAAAACAGCGCGACTGCCTGAAAAAATCTTTTCAAAACATTCTCCTCAAATATGGGGGCTGCGGCGTCCGACATCGTCGCCTGTTATGGATTTTTTGCCATTATAGTGATTGCCAATCAATTTCCGATACTATATATACCGTTTGCGGACCGGAGTTGTGATTCCCTCAACTGTGCGCGGTCATGAAATGACCAAGGGAAGCAGGTGTGGAACAGGGCAATCCCAACCCGCATTTTCACAATTTCGAGCCGCGCACAGTATAATTGTCGCGTTTACGGAAAAAAGACTCTCATTTTTTCAGGAGCGGCAAACCTTCCGGCAAGTCGAAGTATCTGCCGATGATGCGTTCGTAAAAGTCGTAATTGCGGTTGTACAGCTTTTTCCCCGAGTCCATTGCGGTCTGGATATACGCCTCGTAAACCCGGCGCCAATTGGTGCGGTCGTTCTGGTCGTTGAAAATAAGTCCCTTCTCCCGCGCTTCTCGCGAACGCTTGCGCCAATCCCATCGTACCGTCATGAACGCGGCGACGATTGTGTCGGAGGTCATCAGATCCATGCCGGCCGACGCCTTCGATGTATCCCAGCGGAAGTCGGCGAAAAGGTAGGTCATCTGGCGTTCCCGCAGACGTTGCCGTATGAAGCAGGTCGGCACGGCGAGACGGCCGTTCTCCGGACCGCCGCGCGGGTTCCAAGCATAGGCGAGGAGTCCGGCGGAGGGAAGAATGACGATCGTCGGGCTGACGCGCAGATCCACCCGATCCTTCTTGCGTTTCGCCGGAACAAGCGTTTCGAGAAAGACGGCGGGATCGCGGCGTTCGATCTCGGCGATCTCGCCGTTGACGCTCGGCCGGTCGTCGAGTGCGTCGGTGTCGGGTTTGTAATCCCGGACGACGAGCGGCATGAAACGTTCTTTAAGATTCGCCAGCAGCCTGGCGATCTTGTGTACGGCATCGCACTCGCGGCGAACAAGGAAGTCCACCGGCGGGCGGGGCAATTCGCCGTCGTCGAAGCGCTTTTCCGTATCCGCCACCGCCTCGCGCATCTGGGAGAGCGTTTGGGAGCGAATCTTTTCCGCCAGTTTTTTCAGCTTGCTCATCTCCACCTTGACGCTTTGCTGCTTTTGCTGGAGGTCGCGACGGTTCTGCTTTTCGTTCTTCGCGCCATGAAGAATTTTCGCCGCTTCCTGCGCGAACTGGTCGTGTTCGTTCTGGAGTCCGGCAAGTTTTTCATCAGTGCTTTCAAGCAACCCGCCGAGAAGCTTGATCTGCGTGCTCGAGAAGATGAGTTTTCGTAATGCCTTGTCCGCCTTCCAGTTGGGGGAATTTCGCTCGTTCAGTTCCAAGTTTTCGTCAAGGGCTGGAGTGCAGTCGAGTTCCGCGACGGCGCGCAGGTATTCGTCGGCGTACAGGATATGCGTGGTCGCCTCCGAGTCATCCCACCCGTGAAGCACTTCCTCCGTGCAGTCGCGATAGACATGCTCGCGGACATGTTCCGGCATCCACCAGGCCGCATACCCGACAGCGCCGTGACGCAGGTACGCTCGTACGCTCCACGGCATGTTCTCGTAGCGAGGAATGTAATGCAGCGCCGCCGCGACATAGACGGACCAGAATTCCTTGATAAGCCGCTTTTCGATGTCCGCCAGTTCCTGATTCAATGCGGCGATGCTGCTTGCGATCGCCTCGTCTTCCTCTTGCAGCTTCGGCGGATCCACCCGGGAATCGTCATCTTCGTCCTCCTCGCGGGCGGCGAAGAGCCTGAACCCGCTCTTTTTTTCCGGCGCGGCCGAGGCGAGCATGCCTTTCACCGCCTTCCGCCTCGTTTGGGCGGACTCGAGGATGTTTTCAAGCGCGAGATAGTAAAGGCCGCCTCCCATAATGAAGGAGGGATCGATTTTGACCGCCGCCAGGTCTTTGGCGAGCGGTTCGTCGCGGCATTGTTCGAACGCCGCCTCTATCACCTTCGGCAGCGCCTTTTCCTCCGAGTTGGCGATGATCGACCATTGCGAATCGGCCATTTGCTCCGCCTCCGTCATATGCTTCGGGGGCAGAGGAGGCGGTTCATCGCCGGTCGAGCGCGCCTTCTTTATTCGCTCCTTCAGGTCGACGCGCCGCGCGGCGCGCTTTGAACGCATCGCGTTCGCCTGTTCGGCGCTTGGCATTTTGCTTCGTTCGCGTTCCTGTCTGGCGAATTCATTGACGACCGCTTCCGCCAGTTTGGGATGACTGGCGATGAACTCCGCGCGCGCGCACGCGAGATCGTTCAACAGGGTATACAACGACATGCGACTATCGATCGCCTGCTTCAAGGCCGGGGAGAGAGGGACGCGGAGGATGGCGCTTTTCTCTTCCGCTTCCTGCGCCTCCTCCTCCACGTCCGGGACGAATTCGCCGACAATGCCTGTCTCGGCCGCCGCGCGGGTGAGCGCCTCCTGACGCTTCACCACGGCGTCGTCGTCGACCGGCAGGCTTTCCGGGGTATCGGTTCCGGATTCATCCTCGTCGTCGATGTAGCGAACGCGGGTATCCGCCACCGCCCGAAGTACGCGCTCTTCCTTTTGCCTTCGTTCCCCGGGGCTGTCGGCCTCCTCCGGCTCGTCGCCATCTCCAAGCTCGGTGTTTGCCACAGGCATGCCGATGGAGAGATCGTCGGATGGGCTGTCGATAGGCCCGTCGTCGCCCTCGGACTCTGGAGTCTTGCGGGGCGGCGTCGCTTCGCCGGGAGGAGGGGTATTCGCGTTCAGGCGAACGGATGCGGGTTTTGCGACGCGTTTAGAGGCGGGCCGCGATGTCTCGGGCGCTTCCGCAACGTTATAATCGTCATGTTCCACCTTCGGCGTTGTCGGCGGCCCGGCGGGAACTTCATTTGCCCGGGATGCCCGGAACGACTTTCGCCGGGAGGCCTCTCGGTTTGCGCTCGACGACGTTCGCGGTTCGGGTGAGTATTCACGAAGCTCCGTTAGGGGGCTGCCTTCCATAAACAGGGTGGACGCGGGTTCGTCGGACGTGAATTCAAAGGTGAATTCGGCGACTTGCACGATATCGCCGTTTATGAGGCGGACGGATTTTTCAATCCGTTTTCCGTTTACATATGTGCCGTTGGCGGAGCCGAGGTCCTTGACGCCGCAAACGCCGTTTTTCGAGACAAGGACCGCATGTTGACGGCTGACCGTCGGTGACGGGAGGCAAATTTCGCATTCCCTGATCCGGCCGATGAATATCGGATGTGATTCCTGGATATCGAATTGCCGCTTTCCGGTATCGTCATGGAGAATCAACGCGCCCATGGTAATCCATCCCCGCCTGCGGCAAGACGCAATCGCGACCTCGCCGCATGCCCGTTTTCGGATTGCGAATGCCGCAACCCGTATGGCATGACATTGTAAGCTCAAAGCGGCCGGCAACGCAATATCCGTTTGCCGTCATGATTGCGTTTTTCGCCGGCGGTTTTCATCGTCCGCCATTCCGGGCGGGAGGGCGATTCGCCGCCGCCGAGACAGTTCGGCCATATCCCGGGGAATCGGCGAATCAAAGTGGACCGGCTTTTCCGTGTCGGGATGGAATACAGTGAGAACCGCGGCATGGAGCGCCTGACGCGGGAATGATTGTTCCACGCCGGCTGGATGATAATCGCGGTCGCCGATTATCGGATAACCGAGCGAGGCAAGATGCGCCCTTATTTGATGTGGACGGCCGGTGAACGGTCTTACCGAAACAAGGGCTGCCCCTTCGCCGCATGCGACAACCCTCAACGCCGTCCGCGCGTTTTTTTCGCCAGGCGCGGTTTCCCCTGACGGGAGCGCTTTGACGAGCCCCCGACGGGTCGTATCCGGAGCTATCGCGCGGTCGCAGAGGAATTCGTCCCAGGGTGGAACGCCATCGACGACGGCGAGATATTCCTTCTTTACTTTGCCGCCGGCGAATTGCCCGGCAAGGTCGACATACGCCGCATGGGTGAGGGAAAACAGGCAGATTCCCGACGTATCCTTGTCCAGCCGGTGGACGGGGCCGACGGTGGTCGACTTCAGGGCGAGGAGATGCCGGTATCTATACCGCAACCCGTTCTGGAGCGTATGGTTGTCAAGATGGCCGCGCGAGGGATGAACGACGATGCCGGGAGGCTTGTCGAGGACGACGAAATGCGCATCCTCGTAGAGGACGTCGAGTCGCATTTCCGTCGCCGCCATGTGGTTGGGCCAGGTTTCGGGAAAGGATATCGTTATCTCGTGTCCGCCGGCGGACAGGTTGATGATCGTGTCCGATTGGACGTGTTCACCGTCAAGAATCACCGCGCCCGCTTCGATAAGATCGAGCGCCCAGCCTTCGACCACGCCAAGCCGCGCGGCGAGGTAACGGGCAAGGGGTTGCTTGCCGCTTCGCGTTTTTACCGGAAACTTCACCACCGACCCCGGTATATGTTTCGGTCTGGCCATATACCCCCGTTTTCAAATAATCCCCGGCTCTCCGGACGCTTCGGTTTTCCGGGACTCTCCGGGATTTTGATCCCATCGGTCGGTTAAAAACGATATAATTCAACTTTTAGCAAAGTCGTCGCGTGAAGCCTGGATTCCATCGGCTCGCCGTTTATACCGTTCATGGTCCGGAATTGTGATTCCCTCAACTGTGCGCGGCCATGAAATGGCCAAGGGAAACAGATTTGGAACAGGGCAACCCCCATCTTCCATTTCCATAAATTCGGGTCGCTTTCGGACATACCATCCGACAAAATTGTCGGCGGCGCAACAATTTTGTGACATGGAAGACGTTTGAAAATTGTGATTTTACGCAAGTTTGGAATAAGATATTTATTTACCCATTAAAAAATAAGGATTTAACTCGCAGTGGATATTTTTTTTATAAAATGGCCGGATCGTTGCGTTCACGGTTTACACATGCGCCGGAGCGGGATGGCTCCGACAAGAATGTGAACCGGATTACCTTTGGAGAAGAACATGCCTAGCGCCCTGGATTGCACGGCGGAAAACCCCGCCGTCACTTTCGCCACCGACGTCTTCAATTTCTCCGCCATGAAGAAATGCCTTTCTCCCCGCGTCTTTTCCACCTTCGCGGACGCGATCAAGAACGGCAAGCAGCTTGACTCGTCGCTCGCCGACGAGATCGCCGACGGCATGAAAACCTGGGCAATGGAAAAGGGCGCCACCCACTTTACCCATTGGTTCCAGCCGTTGACCGGGTCGACCGCAGAAAAGCACGATTCGTTCCTTGCACCCGATCAGATGGGGGGCGTCATCGCCCAGTTCACCGGCAAGGAGCTTATCCAGGGCGAGCCGGACGCATCGAGCTTCCCGTCGGGAGGCCTGCGCGCTACCTTCGAGGCCAGAGGCTATACCGCCTGGGATCCCACGAGCGACGCCTTTGTCGTCAATGCCGGCACCGATCGCGCAGTCCTCTGCATCCCCTGCGTATTCTGCGGTTATCATGGCGAATCGCTTGATGAAAAGACGCCGCTTCTTCGCTCGCAGGCCGCGTTGGCGACGCAGATCAACCGGGTCGCCAACCTCTTCGAGGTGGCTGGGGATGTGCGGCCGTGCGCCACTCTCGGCGCGGAGCAGGAATACTTCCTCATCGACCGCAAGTTCCTTGAGGAGCGCCCCGACCTCGTCATGTGCGGACGTACCCTGTTCGGACGCCGTCCTGCCAGACACCAGCAGATGGAGGATCATTATTTCGGCCGCATCAAGCCGCGCATCCTTTCCTTCATGGCCGATGTCGACCGCAAGCTATGGCGGCTCGGGGTTCCCGTGAAGACGCGACACAACGAGGTCAGTCCGGCCCAGTTCGAGCTGGCGCCGGTGTTTGAGGAACAGAACTTGGCCGTCGACCACAACATGCTCATCATGCATACGCTCCAGGATACGGCCGAGGAGCACGGCTTCGCCTGTCTGATGCACGAAAAGCCGTTCGCCGGCGTCAACGGCAGCGGCAAGCACAACAACTGGTCGATCACCGGTCCGGACGGCAAGAACTGGTTTTCGCCCGGCAAGACGCCCCAGGACAACGCCAAGTTCCTGTTCATGGTCGTCGCGGTGCTGAAAGCGGTCGATACTTACGCGACGTTGATCCGTGCCTCCGTCGCCACCGCCGGCAACGACCACCGTCTCGGCGCGAACGAAGCGCCGCCGGCCATAATGTCTGTGTATCTTGGGGAACAACTCGAAAGCATCCTCACCAAATTGCATTCGGGCGGAAGCATCCGGCTAGGGAAGGGCGACACAACCATAGAAATCGGCGTCACCACGTTGCCGCGCATCCCTAAGGACGTGAGCGACCGGAACCGCACCTCCCCGTTCGCCTTCACCGGCAACAAATTCGAGTTCCGCGCGGTCGGATCAAGCCAGAGTTGCGCGCTCCCGAATACGGTCCTTAACCTGTGCATGGCTGACGCGGTCTCCAAGATGTGCGACGCTCTCGTCGCAAGACTGCCCAGCCCGATGCCGCAAAAAGACGCATCCGGCCATACGCGCGAGTTCCACCAGGCCCTGTCGAGCGTGTTGCAGGAGGAGGTCGGTGCCCACGAACGGGTGATTTTCGGCGGCGACGGCTACTCGCAGGAATGGGAGAAGGAGGCGGCGCGCCGCGGCTTGCCGAACATCAAGACCACTCCGGAAGCGCTTGGCGCGATGGTGGACGGAGCGACCATTTCCTTATACGAACGCTTCGGCGTCCTGTCCGAACGCGAGACAAGGTCGCGTTACGAAGTCTATCGCCACGCCTGGGACCAGACGCTCGCGATGGAGGGCGGATGCGCGCTCGACCTCGCCAAGACGTTCGTCCTCCCCGCCGCGCTCGCCTGGGAGGAACGGCTGGCGCATGCGGCCGAATCCGCCAAACGCCTTGGTCGCGACGCCGGGCTCAGGTCTGAGTCCTACAACGAGGCCGCCGGGATGGTGGATGAACTCTACCGCGCCATGGGCGAACTTGAAAAGACGCTGGACGGAGAGGATGCGACCGCCATTCCGGGGCCGCTCGGCCGACTCCGCAAGGCAGTGGACGATCTCGAAGGCGTCGTTGCCGACGGCATCTGGCCGTTCCCGTGCTACGGCGAAATGTTCTTCAACCTTGTCAAACCGCGAACAAACGTCTAAATAATCATCCAATACAATGCGTTGTCCCCTTCCGGCGCGCCTGGCGCGCCGGAAGGGGAGTTCCATGTCTTTCTGAACGGCGGCCAGGCGGCGCCAGGAGTCAAGCCAGTGGAAAAGAACGGTCTTTACGATCCCGCTAATGAACACGACGCCTGCGGCGTCGGCTTTGTCGCTCGTCTCGACGGCGCGGCGAATCACGAGGTGGTTGAATCGGCGCTGACCGTGTTGTGCAACCTCGCGCACCGGGGCGCGTCCGGCGCGGACGCGGACTCCGGAGACGGCGCCGGCATTCTTTCGACTGTTCCCGATCGGTTTTTCCGAAGCGCGGTCCAATTCGACATTCCCGGCGCCGGCGATTACGCCATCGGCGTCGTGTTCCTGCCATCGGGGGGACGGGAGTTGGCGGCGGCGCGCGACGAAGTCGAACGGACCGCCGCGGACGAAGGCTGGACCTGGCTTGGCTGGCGGGAAGCACCCGTGAATCCTGGATCCCTCGGAAAAATTGCGCGCGCCAGCATGCCGACTGTCCGCCAGTTTTTCCTCGCGCCGCCGGCCAGCGTTGCCGAGGCCGACGGCGAGGCGCGCGAACGCGCCTTGTATGTACTCCGAAAGGTCATGGAAAAGCGGGTCGTCGGCGCGACCGGCGGGAAGGATTTTTACGTCGCGAGCCTTTCATTCAGGGTCGTCGTCTACAAAGGCATGATGAGCGCCGCTCAGGTGGCGGCGTTTTATCCCGACCTAACGCATCCCGAGTTCGTTTCTCCGTTCGCGATCGTGCACCAGCGCTACAGCACCAACACGTTTCCGTCGTGGAGGCTGGCCCAGCCCTTCCGCTGTCTCGCCCACAACGGCGAAATCAATACGATCAAGGGTAACCGGAATTGGCTGCGCGCCCGGGAACCGGGCATGCGGTCGCCCCTATTCGGCGATGACCTTAAGAAGGTGTTTCCTGTGCTCGAGGAAGGCGCCAGCGACTCCGCCAGTCTCGACAACGCCCTGGAATTGCTCCACCATGGCGGGCGCGAGATTCAGCACGCCATGGCGATGCTCATTCCGCAGGCCTGGGACGCGAAGTACCCCATGGGTCCGGACATGCGCGGGTTTTTCGAATACCACTCCGGGTTGATGGAGCCGTGGGACGGCCCCGCCGCCGTCGTCTTCACCGACGGCCTCGCCGTTGGCGCGTGCCTTGACCGTAACGGTCTGCGTCCGGCGCGTTACAGCCTTACCCGCGACGGGCTCATCGTTTTCGCTTCGGAGGCGGGTGTGCTGCAACTCGATCCGGCCGAAGTCGTCGAGAAGGGAGCGCTTCGTCCCGGACAGATGCTTCTCGTCGATCCAAAGGCGGGAAGAGTGCTCGGAGACGCGGAAATAAAGTCGCGCCTCGCCCGTCGCCGACCGTATCGCCGCTGGGTGGTGGAGAACCGAATCGATATACACGGATTTTTCGGCGCGCTTGACGAATTGTCGCCGGACGTGGGCGAACTGCCGTTCAGGCAACGCCTGTTCGGCTATACCCGCGACGACGCCGAAATCGTTCTCGACGCCATGGCGAGCCGAGGCGTAGAACCATCCGGCTCGATGGGGGCGGATACGCCGCTTTCGGTGCTTTCCGACCGGCCGCAGCTGCTGTTCGACTATTTCCGGCAACAATTCGCCCAGATCACCAATCCGCCGATCGACCCGATCCGCGAAGACCTCGTCATGTCGTTGATGACCTTCATCGGCAACGATCCCAACATCCTCGCCGACGAACCCGGCCAGGCGAGGCTGTTGAAGCTGCTGCATCCCGTGTTTTCCGCCGACGACATGCGCCGGCTCCGCGACAACCGTCTGGCTGACTTTCGCGTGGTGACGCTCGACGCGGTGTTTGCCGTCCCCGCTTCCGGGCAGGCGAGGGGCGAAAACCTCGAGAAGGCGCTCGACCGGCTCGAGACGGACGCCGAACGCGCGGCGCGTTCCGGAGCGCGGCTGATCATCGTGTCCGACCGTAAGGCGGACGCGGCGCACCCGCCGATTCCGTCCCTCCTCGCGGCGTCGGCGGTCAATCGGCGGCTTATCGACGCGGGGTTGCGGATCGGCGTCGGGTTGATCGCGGAAACGGGCGAGGCTAGGGATGTCAATCACCTGGCGCTTCTTCTCGGCGTCGGAGCGTCGGCGGTGAGCCCGTGGCTGGCATTCGATACGGTCGCGGATCTCGCCTTGCGCGGAGATCTCTCGGTCGACGTTCCGGCGACAGCCGCGGTGGAGAATTACGTCCACGCGCTGAAAAAAGGTCTTTTGAAAATCATGTCCAAGATGGGCGTCTCGACCTTGCGCAGCTATCGCGGCGCCCAGGTCTTCGAGGCGGTCGGCGTCGGGCGCGGCGTCATGGATCGGTATTTTCCGGGAATCGCCTCGCGTGTCGGCGGCATCGGCTTGCAGGAGATCGAAGCCGACGCGCTTCTCCGCCTTCAGGTCGCCGCGCCGTACGCCAGCGGAGCCGGCCGCGACCCCGGCGACGGCAGACGGGACGATCCGACCTGGTCGACGAACCTCCCCATGCCGCTGCCGGTCGGCGGCATGTACAGATACCGCAAGGACGGCGAACGCCATCTCTGGACTCCCGAGACGATCACGCTTCTCCAAAAGGCGGTTCGCGGCAACGACGCCGAGGCGTACAGGCAATACGCCGCGCGCATCAACGACCAGGCCGGGCGGCTGTTCACGTTGCGCGGCATGCTCCGCTTCAAGGAGGGGCGGCGTTTTTCGCTGGACGAAGTGGAGCCTTCCGAAGCGATCATGAAGCGCTTCGTCACGGGCGCGATGTCGTTTGGCTCGCTTTCCCGCGAGGCGCACGAAGCGCTGGCTGTCGCGCTCAACCGCATCGGATCGAATTCGAACAGCGGCGAAGGGGGCGAGGATCCCGCCCGGTACGAACCGTTGCCGGACGGCGACAGTGTCCTCTCCGGGACGAAGCAGGTGGCGAGCGGTCGCTTCGGCGTAACCCTCGAATACCTGGTGAATGCGCGCGAGTTGCAGATCAAGATCGCCCAGGGCGCGAAGCCGGGTGAGGGCGGCCAGCTCCCCGGCCACAAGGTGAACGACGTCATCGCCACGGTCAGGCATTCGACGCCCGGCGTGACGTTGATCTCGCCGCCGCCGCACCACGATATTTATTCGATCGAGGATATAGCGCAGTTGATCCACGACCTGCGTTCCGCCAATGACGCGGCGCGAATTTCCGTGAAACTGGTCGCGGAGACGGGTGTCGGCACGATCGCCGCCGGTGTGGCGAAGGCGAACGCCGACCTGATTCTCATCTCGGGGCATGACGGGGGAACGGGCGCGTCGCCGCTTTCATCCATTCATCGCGCCGGCACGCCGTGGGAACTGGGCCTCGCCGAGACGCAGCAGACGCTCGCGCTCAACAATCTTCGCGGGCGCGTCAGGCTTCAGGCGGACGGGCAAATGAAAACCGGCCGCGACGTCGCCGTCGCCGCCCTGCTTGGCGCGGACGAATTCGGCTTCGCGACCGCGCCCTTGGTGACGTTGGGGTGCATCATGATGCGCAAGTGCCACACCAATGCCTGCCCCGTCGGCGTCGCGACACAGGATCCGGAGATGCGCAAGCGCTTTCGGGGAAAGCCCGAGCACGTCATCAACTATTTCCGCTTCGTCGCGGAGGAATTGAGGGAAATCATGGCCGCAATGGGATTTCGCACCGTCGACGCGATGGTCGGACGCGCGGACCGGCTCGAAGTCGATCCGGCGCTCCGGACGGGGAAGGCGAAGAACCTGGACTGGCGGGATGTTCTCATCATGTTCGAAAGCACTCCGATGAGTTCTCCTTCCGTCTCAACGGATTCCGTCGCCGATCCGGAACTGGATCTCCGCCTGTTGCCGGGGATCAGGGAGGCGATCGACAATCTGGGTACGGTGAAGAAGGCGAGGTCGGCGGTGCTCAACACCGACCGGACCGTCGGCACGAGGATCTCCTCCGAGATCGTCCGCCGGCATGGAGGCGCCGGCCTTCCCGCCGATTCCGTCATCCTCGAGTTGGAGGGGGCGGCGGGTCAATCGTTCGGCGCTTTCGCCGCACCCGGGTTGACGATCGTGTTGAGCGGAGAAGCAAACGATTACGTCGGAAAGGGGCTTTCCGGCGGTAAGTTGATCGTCAAACCGCCGAAGGGGGCGGGATTCGATCCGTCCGAAAGCGTCATGATCGGAAATGTCGCGCTGTATGGCGCGACGGCGGGGGAATTGTACGTCAATGGGCGCGCGGGCGAGCGCTTCGCCGTACGGAACAGCGGCGCCAGGGCGGTTACGGAAGGCGTCGGCGACCATGGCTGCGAGTACATGACCGGCGGCCGCGTCGCCGTGCTCGGGCGAACAGGCGTCAACTTCGCGGCCGGCATGTCGGGCGGTCTTGCCTACGTCTACGACGACGACGGCTTTTTCGACAACCGCTGCAACCTTGAAATGATCGACCTGGACGTCCTCGACGCGGAGGACGAGGCCGAATTGCGAAGCATGATCGAGGACCATGTGCGCCATACGGAAAGCGGGCTCGGGCGTCGGCTGTTGGACGACTGGGACGTTGAACGCGCCAAGTTCGTCAAGGTGTTCCCGATGGAGTACCGGCGCGCGCTTGGGCGCATGTCCAAGGCGGACGAGGAAACGCCGCGCCGCGACCGGGAATTGAATTGATGTCTGTTCTGCGAAATGAGC
This sequence comes from Planctomycetota bacterium, assembly GCA_031254915.1. GTDB lineage: Bacteria > Planctomycetota > SZUA-567 > SZUA-567 > SZUA-567 > JAIRTL01. Next base: position 36,150 of record JAIRTL010000018.1, on the reverse strand, counting down.
GCGGGAAAAGAGGGGACTATCAAAAAAACTCGGCATGAATCACCTTGCAATGACGCGGGGCGTTCGAGGAAAGGAGCGAAGCATGGGATGGCGACAGCAACGAAAACAAACCTGCGCATTCGGTAATGGATCGGGAATCATGGTTCCGGGAGTAAACGTCATTAAACCACTCGCGTCATAGGGGCGCCCGCATGGGAGGATGGACAAATGGGGTTTTCATCAGTTGACACGATTTGGGTGCTTTTGGGGGCTGTTCTCGTATTTTTCATGCAAGCCGGGTTCACCATGGTGGAAGTTGGCTTCACCAGAAACAAGAACACCGGCAACCTGGTCATGAAAAACATCATGGATTTCGCGATCGGTTCGCTCGTCTTTTGGTGCGTGGGATTCGGGCTGATGTTCGCGGAAGGAAACCGGTTTATCGGCGGTTTTGATCCGTTCGTCCGGGGCGACTATGGAGGTTCATATCCCAGCAACGCCTTTCTCATTTTCCAGACCGTCTTCTGCGCCACGGCGGCCACGATCATCTCCGGCGCCATGGCGGAGCGAACCAAGTTTCAGGCCTATTGCTTGTACAGTCTGGTTATGAGCGTGATCGTCTACCCTGTTTCCGGCCATTGGATCTGGGGAGGCGGGTGGCTGGCGGATTTGGGGTTCCATGACTTCGCCGGCTCGACCGCTGTGCACACGGTCGGCGGCGTCGCTGCGTTGGTCGGCGCCTGGGTGATAGGTCCGCGCATCGGAAAGTACGACGAAAAGGGGAAGTCCGCCGCCATACCGGGGCAGAGTCTGGCGCTTGGCGCGCTTGGCGTGTTTATCCTTTGGTTCGCATGGTTCGGCTTCAACGGCTGTTCGACGCTTTCCGCCACAGGCGACGAAAGACTGGCCTCGGTGGCCACGATCCTGGTCACGACCAACCTGTCAGCCGCGGCCGGCGCGGTGGGTATGATGTGTCTCACCTGGTTTCGTTACGGACGTTCGGACGTGTCGATGACGCTTAACGGCGCTCTTGGCGGACTCGTCGCCATCACCGCCGGGTGCGATGCCGTCAGTCCTTCCGGCGCGGCGACCATCGGAGCGCTCTCCGCGGTGTTCCTTATGTTTGGGATCGAATTTGTCGACAAGACGCTCAAAATCGACGACCCGGTCGGCGCGTTTGGCGTGCATGGCGTCTGCGGGGCGCTGGGGACCGTCCTGGTCGGTTTGTTCGCGCTCGACGGCGGCTTGTTTTACGGCGGGGGAGTCGGGATGCTGGCGGTTCAGGTTTTTGGCGTCGTGGCTGTCGCGGCATGGGTTGGCGTCGCCATGTTTGTCGTGTATTTTCTGATCGACAAAGCGGTTGGTCTGCGCGTGTCGCCGGCAGAGGAGATTGCCGGGTTGGACGTCGCCGAGCACGACATCCCCGCCGGCAGCTACCCCGGTTTTGTCTCGGGACGCTTTACCAGCGTGTATAAAAAGAAGGCAGTCGCCGCGGCCGAACCCTCCTCTGCCGCAGATGACGAGACGCCTTTTGTCCGACCCGTGTCGATGAAGTCTGGTCAAAAGCTGACTAAAATCGAAATCATCACCCGTCCGGAGAAGTTCGCCGAGTTGAAGGCCGCGCTGCACGAAATCGGCATAACCGGCATGACGGTGGCTAAGGTCATGGGATGCGGCATGCAGAACGGTTCGCACGATTATTACCGCGGCGTAAAAATCGCTTCGAACCTATTGCCGAAAATCGCTCTCGAAATAGTGGTGAGCAAGGTTCCTGTCGAGGCGGTTGTTGAAAGGGCGAAGAAGGTTCTCTATACCGGGCGGATCGGCGACGGCAAGATCTTCGTTTCGGACGTGGAGGACGTCGTCAAGGTGCGGACAGGCGAACATGGCTATGACGCACTGCAATATCCGGCGACGTGAAATGGATGCGCGACGCAAACTCGCGGTGCGGGCGTATCGTGCCGCGAGTTTGTGCCTTCCCTATGATCCGACAACAGCATGCACGGATGCTTGACGCGGCGGGAAATCGATCAGGAGCGACATAAATGGGTAAATACAGAAGCGTATCGGAACGCATCGGGGATTTCGATTCGGTGGAGGTCAGGCTGTCGCCGGAAGATCTGCACGCCGATCTGACCCGCTGTCAGGACTGCGGCATACCGTTTTGTCATGCGTCCGGCTGCGCCCTCATGAACGCGATTCCGGAGATCAATGCCCAAGCGCTTGCCGGCAGATGGTCGATGGCGCTGGCGACGCTGCTTGACGCGAGCCCGTTCCCCGAATTCACCGCGCGCGTCTGTCCAGGTTTGTGCGAAGGGTCGTGCGTCCAGGGGCTCTACGGCGAACCGGTGCAATGCCGTCAAGTCGAGAAGGAGGTGATCGAGCGCGGCTTCGCGAAAGGACTGGTCCAACCGAGGATTCCGACGCGGCGGCTCGGCATGAGCGTGGGAGTGGTCGGCTCCGGTCCGGCCGGCCTCGCGGCGGCGTGGCGGCTCAACCAGGCGGGACTCAACGTTACGGTGTACGAACGCGACGCGAGGCCGGGGGGCTTTCTCCGATACGGGATTCCAGACTTCAAGCTGGAAAAGGAGGTGGTGGATCGACGCGTGGAAATGCTTGCCATTGAAGGAATTGCGTTCGAATGTGGTGTTGACGCCGGTGTGGACTTGTCTGGACGGTTGCTGAAAAACCGCCATGGCATTATACTTTTGGCCTGCGGTGCACGGCGTCGCCGGGATCTCGATATCCCTGGACGCGGCCTCGCCGGGATCGTTTTTGCCACCGAGTATTTAAGTTCCGTTAACCGAGTTGTTTCCGGCGAGACGGATTCGCTGCCTGCAGCGCTTGATCCGCGCGGGAAACAGGTCGTCGTCATCGGCGGCGGCGACACGGGGTCGGACTGCATCGGTTGTTCGTGGCGGCTTGGCGCGAGAAGCGTGACCCAGTTGGAAATATTGCCCGAACCGCCCGCCGTCCGCGCTGAAAGCAATCCATGGCCGGAATGGCCGCGCGTCAGGCGCGACTCGTCCAGCCACGAGGAAGGCGGCGAACGCCGGTGGTCGACGACGACGCTCGAGTTTCTTCCTGACGGGAAGGACCATGAGCGCGTCGGAGCGCTCCGTGCCGCAAAGGTCGAATGGGTGCCTGGCGATGCGGGGCCGAGGCCGGTGGCGTTGCCGGGAACAGACGTCGATATGTCCGCCGACATGGTGCTGTTGGCCCTCGGGTTTACCGGTCCCGAGGATAATCCGATTCTCGGTAGCCTCGGCGTGTCGCGGACGGCCAACGGCGGTATCGCGGCCGACAAGGAAGGCAGGGCGGCGCGCAACGTGTATATCGCCGGCGATGCGCGGACGGGCCCGGGATTGGTGGTCAGGGCCATCGCCGACGGGCTCAATTCCGCCGGGGTGCTTCTCGGCGACCACGTGAATTGTCGTAATTATTCATTAGCCGAAGGGTAGAGGCTGGAATTTCCGGCCGAACCGCGATTTGGCCGGAGTGGAAAAATGGACGAGCGCGTCTTGACTGACGAGTGTCTGCGGGAATCGCCGCGGGAGGAGTGCGGCGTCTTCGGGGTTTTCGGCTGTCCCGAAGCGGGTCGTCTGGTGTATGAAGGGCTGTTTTCGCAGCAGCATCGCGGCCAGGAAGGGGCGGGAATCGTCGTCTCCGACGGCAAGGTGCGCAGCCTGAAGGGTCTCGGCCTTTTGTCGGACGCGATCGATTCCGCCGCCGCCGCCGCCCTTCCAGGCGATATCGGCATAGGCCATGTCAGGTATTCCACCACCGGCACGGCACGGACCCAAAACGTCCAGCCTCTTGTCGGCGAAACGCTCGACGGCTTGTGGGCGGTGGCGCACAATGGCAATATCGTGAATGCCCCGCATCTGCGCCGCCTGTTCCAGGACGGCGGATCGCTGTTCCAGACCGGCACCGATTCGGAAATTCTGCTGCATCTTCTCGCCTCCCCCACCCATCGTTTTCGGGACGATCCGATCAAAAGCGCCTGCGAACGCATGCGCGGCTCCTATTCCTTTCTTATCATGTCGGAGACGTCCCTCACGGCGGTTCGCGACCCGCTTGGCTTCAAGCCGCTTGTCATGGGGAAGCTGGGCGAGGGCCGGGTGTTCGCGAGCGAAACGTGCGCACTGACTTCGATCGGCGCGGACTACCTGCGCGAGGTCGAGCCAGGCGAAATCATCACCGCCGACAGGACAGGGCTTCGTTTCGAATGGCTGGACGGGGCTGGCAGGCGCCAGGCGCGCTGTATTTTCGAACTCATCTATTTCGCGCGGCCAGACAGCCTGGTCTTCGGGCGCAATGTTCATCAGGTCAGGGTTTTGTACGGCGAGCGTCTCGCCGAGGAGCATCCGGTCGACGCCGACATCGTCATCTCCGTTCCCGATAGCGGCAATTCGTCCGCGCTTGGCTATTCCAGAAAACGCGGCATTCCGTTCGATCTCGGCTTCATCCGCAACCATTATGTAGGTCGCACCTTCATCATGCCCGGCGCAAGCAATCGCGCGATGCAGATCGACCGCAAGCTCGCCCCGCTGCTGGAGACGGTGAAGGGGAAGCGGGTGGTCGTCGTCGACGATTCCATCGTGCGCGGCAACACCATGCAACGGCGGGTGAAGTCGCTCAGGGCCGCCGGAGCGAAGGAGGTGCATCTGCGCATCGCCTGTCCGCCGATCCGCCACCCCTGCTTCTACGGCATCGATTTCCCCACGAGCGACGAGCTTGTCGCCTGGAAGCGTTCCGAGGACGAGGTGCGCGATCTCGTCGGGGCGGACAGTCTTGGCTACCTCAGCATCGAGGGGTTGCTCTCGCCGTTCGAGGACAAGGGTTCGTATTGCCTCGCTTGTTTCGACGGCGATTATCCGATTGAGCAGGGTTCAAACACGAAGGAGGTTCTCGAAACGGGAAACTTCTTGCCCGAACCGTAACGCGCTTATCGAAAAGAAGAAGCCATATATGCCAAAACGCGACGACATCAAGCGGATCATGTTGGTTGGATCGGGGCCGATCGTCATCGGACAGGCCTGCGAATTCGACTACTCCGGGGCGCAGGCCTGCAAGGCGCTCCGCGAGGAGGGGTACGAGGTTGTGCTCATGAATTCGAACCCCGCCACCATCATGACCGACCCCGAACTTGCCGAGCGGACCTACATCGAACCGATGACCGCGGATTTCGCGGCCGAGGTCATCCGTCGCGAACGCCCCGACGCCATCCTCCCGACGATGGGCGGTCAGACCGCGCTCAACATCGCCATGGAACTGCACCACGGCGGAATCCTCGCCGATTACGGCGTCGAGATGATCGGCGCCACGCCGGAGGCGATCGAAAAATCCGAGGATCGCGGCCTATTCCGTGAGGCGATGCGGCACATCGGTCTTTCCGTTCCGGAATCAGGGAGTGCCCACACGCTCAAGGAGGCGATCGCGGTCAGGAACCGGCTTATGACCTGGCCGGTCGTGATTCGCCCCGGGTTCACCCTTGGCGGCACCGGCGGCGGCATAGCCCACGATCAGGAGGAATTCGAACGCCTCGCCGCGCAGGGACTCGCCGCGAGTCCGGTGTCGGAAATTCTCGTCGAGGAATCGCTCCTCGGCTGGAAGGAATTCGAATACGAGGTCATGCGCGACCGCAATTCCAACAACGTCATCGTCTGCACGATCGAAAACGTCGATCCCATGGGCGTCCACACCGGCGACTCCATCACCGTTGCGCCCGCCATGACCCTTTCCGACCGCGAATACCAGCTGCTCAGGGACGCCTCCTTCGCCGTCATGAACGAGATCGGCGTCGATACCGGCGGCGCCAACGTGCAGTTCGCGGTCAATCCGGAGAACGGCCGAATAGTCGTCATCGAGATGAACCCGCGCGTGTCCCGTTCGTCCGCGCTCGCGTCGAAGGCGACCGGCTTTCCGATAGCGCGCATCGCCTCCAAGCTCGCCGTCGGCTACGCGCTCGACGAACTTCGGAACGACATCACCAAAGCCACGACCGCCTGCTTCGAGCCGGCCCTTGACTATGTCGTCGTCAAAGCCCCGCGCTTCAATTTCGAGAAGTTCGCCGGCACGCCGACCACGCTCGGCACGCAGATGAAGTCGGTCGGCGAGACCATGGCGATCGGCCGCACCTTCAAGGAGGCGTTGCAGAAGGCGCTGCGCGGCTTGGAAACGGGTCGCGCCGGTTTTGGTCTGGACGGCGGCGACGGCGAATTCCTCGCCATGCCGTTGGATGAACTCGAGCGCGAGGCGGCTCGTCCGTCCGACAAGCGGCTGTATGCGGTCGGCGCCGCCATGCAGCGCGGCGTCGACGTCGAGCGCTTGCATGAACTCACCGGCATCGACCGCTGGTTCCTTCGCGAAATGTCCGGGATTGTCGCGTTCGCCAGGCATCTCGGGGAATGTGCGTCAACCCTGGAAGCGCTCGCGGGCGATCTGCCGTTGTTTCGGCAGGCGAAGGCGATGGGATATTCCGACCGCCAGATCGCCTATCTGTATTCGCGCGGCGAAGAGGAAGTCCGCAACGCGCGCCACGCGCACGGGCTCCGCCCCTCGTTCCAGCTCGTGGACACCTGCGCCGCCGAGTTCGTCTCGCTCACGCCGTATTATTATTCGACCTACGGGTCGGAAGCATCCGCCACGGTTCCCGCGCCGGGCGGCGACATCGGGCGCATCATGATCCTCGGCGGCGGCCCGAACCGCATCGGGCAAGGGATCGAATTCGACTACTGTTGCTGCCACGCCTCGTTCGCGCTTCGCGACGCGGGCTGGCGAACGATCATGGTGAATTCGAACCCGGAGACCGTCTCCACCGATTTCGATACCGCCGACGTCCTCTATTTCGAGCCGCTAACCCTCGAGGACGTGCTTGAAATTCACCACCGGGAACGCCCGGGCGGCTCGATCGTCCAATTCGGCGGGCAGACGCCGCTGAACCTCGCCAACCGCCTCGCCGCCAGCGGCGTGCAGATCATCGGGACGTCGCCGGCGAGCATCGACATGGCGGAGGACCGCAAGCAGTTCGGCGACCTAATCGACCAGCTCGGTATCAGGCAACCCGCCCACGGCATGGCGTCGAACCTGGACGAAGCGTTCGCGGCCGCCGATCGCGCCGGCTATCCCGTCCTCGCCAGGCCATCGTTCGTCCTCGGCGGCAGGAACATGGTGATCGCCCACGACCGCGAAGCGCTCCGGCGCTATATGCTCGAACTCGAGGACGTGTCGCAGGCTCGTCCCGTCCTAATCGACCACTATCTCGACCAGGCGACGGAGGTCGACGTCGATTGCCTTTCCGACGGCGTCGATGTGGTTGTCGGCGGCATGATGGAGCATATCGAGATCGCCGGCATCCACTCGGGAGACAGCGCCTGCGCGCTGCCGCCGCCGAATCTGACCGAGGACGTCAAAGATCGCATCCGCCTGCATACGCGCTACATGGCCTTGGCACTGAAGGTTTGCGGACTCATGAACGTCCAGTTCGCGGTGCAAAAGGGGGAGATTTTCGTCCTCGAGGTCAATCCCCGCGCGTCGCGGACCGTGCCGTTCGTCAGCAAGGCGACCGGCGTCCCGCTCGCCAAATTGGCGGCACTGTGCATGGCGGGATGCAAGCTCTCCGATCTCGGTTTCACGGCCGAGCCGTGTCCGCGTTATTTCTCCGTGAAAGAGGCGGTTTTTCCGTTCAACCGCTTCCCCGGCACGGCGATCAAACTGTCTCCGGAAATGAAGTCGACCGGCGAAGTGATGGGCATCGACCGCTTCAACGGCGCGGCGTTCCTCAAGAGCCAGGTCGCTTCCGGTAACAGGATTCCGGAGGGCGGCAACATCTTCCTCAGCATCAAGAACAGCGACAAGGCGGCGGCGGTTCCGTTGGCGAGGCGGCTCGAACAGATCGGCTTCACCATCTTCGCGACTCTGGGAACCAGCACCGCCATGCGCGACGCCGGCATACCCACCCGGGCATTGTTCAAGATTTCCCAGGGCAGGCCGAACGTGCTCGATCTCATGGCGGAGCACGGAGTGGAGTGGGTCATCAACACGATCGAGATCGGCTCCGAACCGGCCGTCGACGAGAGCCGGATGCGCTCGCAGACCTATGTGTCCTCGATCCCCATCACCACCACCGTGAACGCGCTCGAAGCCGCGCTCGAGGGGCTCGAGTTCCTGCGCCGACACCATCGCCTCGAAGTATGCAGTCTCCAGGAATACAACCGCCGGGGAACGGGAGTGCGGCTTCCCGGGAGGGCCGAATAATGTCCACCTACGATTGGAAGCGACAACGTGCGAAGTTGGCGTATCTCGCGCTTGAAAATGGCGAAGTGTTCCACGGCTATTCGATCGGCGCCAACCGCGACGTCGTCGGCGAGTCGGTGTTCAACACCGGCATGACCGGCTATCAGGAAATCCTCTCCGATCCCTCGTACTCGGGGCAGCTTGTTTGTCTCACCGCGCCGGAGGTGGGAAATTACGGGGTGAACGCCGCTGATATGGAATCGCGCGGTTTTTTCCTCTCGGGGCTGGTCGTCAACCGGACGTCCGATCCGTCGAACTGGCGGTCGGACGAATCGCTGGCGGACGCGCTTGTCCGGAGGAACGTTCCGGCGATCGCGGGAATCGACTGCCGCGCGCTCACCGCGACTCTTCGCGATCGGGGATCGCAGAAGGCGTTCCTCTGCGTCAGCGGCGAGGTCCCGGAAGGCGAGGGCATCGCCCGCGCCGGGGCGTGGGAAGGGCTTGAAGGCCGGGATTACGTCCAAAAAGTGACCTGCGGCGAGCGTTACGAATGGGACAGCGACAACCGCCTGACCGCGACGTATCCTCTCGGGGGATACATACTGCCGCCAGCCGAATTCGCCATCGTCGCCTACGATTTCGGCGTGAAGTGGAATATCCTGCGCGGACTGCGCCGGACCGGCATGCAGGTGACGGTGGTGCCGGCGGACACGCCGGCGGAGGATGTCCTCGCGCTCAAGCCCGACGGCGTGTTTTTATCGAACGGACCGGCCGATCCGGCGGGAGTGCTCTATGCCGCCAAGGCGGTGGAGAAGTTGCTCGGCAGAGTGCCGATAATGGGCATTTGTCTCGGTCACCAGCTTCTCGGTCTTGCGCGCGGCGGCAAGACCTACAAACTTCCCTTCGGGCACCACGGCTGCAACCATCCCGTGAAAGACCTTGTTTCCGGGCGTACCCTGATCACATCGCAAAACCATAACTTCGCCGTCGACGCCGAGTCGCTCGACGCGTCCAGGGACGAAGTCACCCACATCAGCCTCAACGATCAGTCGCTCGAAGGCTTCAGATGCCGCGACGTTCCCGCCTTCTCCGTGCAGTTCCATCCCGAGGCCGCGCCCGGGCCCCATGACGCGAACCCGCTTTTCGAGTCGTTCCGGTCGCTTATCGAAAGCGCGGAGTGACGAATCGGTGCCGGCAATTGACGCCCGGTCGGCGAAACCTCTTCTTCGCATCATCGTCGGTTCCACCGCCAGCGGCAAAGAGCGCCTGGCGCTCGAGGTCGCTTCGCGCATCGGCGGGGAGATCGTCTCCGTGGATTCCATGAAAATATACCGTGGTCTCGACATCGCCACCGCCAAGGCGGGGCAGGCCGAACGGTTGAGGATGCGGCATCATTGCCTCGACCTCGTCGATCCGACCGTCGATTTTTCGGCCGCGGAATTCGTCGACGCAGTCAAAGCCGCCATCAGCGATATCGTCGGGCGCGGAAAAATTCCAGTTCTCTCCGGCGGGACCGCGTTCTATTATCTCGCGCTTCTCGAAGGCATTTTCGAGGGACCGGGCAGGGATCCATTTCTGCGGGCGGAACTGGAGGAGCGGGCGGAGCGCGATGGAACGGTCGCGCTCCACGCCGAATTGGCGCGACTCGATCCCCCGGCGGCACGGAAAATACACCCGAACGATCTTCGCCGTCTCGTCCGCGCGCTCGAGGTGATCCGCATCACGGAAGCGTCGATAAGTTCGCGCCAGACGCAGTGGGACAACTTTCACAAGGATGGACAGGATGGCGATGGGGCGCGGCTTTTGCAGAATCCGCGTTTTCCTTTCGTGATGGCGCGGATCGTCCGCGAAAGAAACGTCGTCCATTCGCGCATAGCCGAACGGATCAGACGAATGGAAAAGGATGGCCTGCGGGACGAGGCGGAACGGGTGTTCGCGATCCGGGAGACGCTTGCGCGCACGCCGTTGCAGGCTGTCGGCTACAAGGAGTTCTTTCCGTATTTCGAGGGTCGGGCGAGCTGGACGGAAGCGCTTGAGCGGCTTCGCTTCAACACGAATAAGCTTGTGCGCAAGCAGGAGACCTGGTTTAGGAAGTTCCCGGCGGAGGAGGTGCTCCTCGCCGGGAACGATCAGGAAGAGGTTGCCGCGCGCCTCTCGGACGCGTGGCGGTGAAATGCTTCAGGATCGCCATGCCGTTCGCGGTCAGGGGTTGTGATTCCCTCAACTGTGCGCGGCCATGAAATGGCCAAGGGATGCAGATGTGGGACAGGGCAACCCCAATCCTCCATTTTCACAATCTCGGGCCGCGCACAGTATGCCTTTGCCTGTCGGGCGGATCAGTTGATTCTTCCCACGCCGCCACATATGTGGGTTTTCCTTTTTTCAAATGACAAAGGTGAATGCGAGGATCCGGTATGCCGCAGTTTGGCCCGTCGCCACGGATATGCCCATTATCCTCAATGTCTGCCATAAGTTACGTCAAAACGTTGCGTGCCTGACGGGGAGGAATTTTAGATCCTTTTCTGTCTTCCTTGCAATCTCTGCTGTCCACACCGTTGCCATGTGAATTGTCCCATCGTACTAAAAAATGGCGCATTGGGAAGAAGTGGCTCCGGCGACATGCGTTTGAATCGCGTGTATCGTGTTGTCGAGTTCATATCCGGAATCAAATCGTCACCAAATCGTAGTCAAGCCGTCCGAGGCCAATTTTCGCCGCGTGCTCGAGGCAGACGCGCCAGTTCGTTTCGGGGGCGATCGCGGTGAAGTGGTCGGCGCCTTCGCCGCGTTCTCGAGCGAGAAGGCTTCCGGCCGCCGGCGGTTGGCGGTTCACCGCCTCGCTGCAGGCGAGGTCCAGCGCCACCGGATCGAACGAGGCGAACATGCCGACGTCGGGGACAACGGCGGCGTCGTTTTCCGCATGGCAGTCGCAGAAGGGCGACACGTCGACGACGAGGCAGACGTGGAAATGCGGACGCCCAGTGAGGACGGCGGAGGCGTATTCGGCGATTTTTTTGCAAAGGATGTCGTTCGTCTCGTCGCCCGCGGCTTCGATCGCGTCCGTGGGACAGACGCCTAGGCACCTGCCGCAGCCGACACACCTATCGTGGTTGATCGACGCCTTGCCGGAACTGACGACGGCCGCCTCGTGTGCGCAGACCTTGGAGCAGCGGCCGCAGCCGATGCATTCATCGGTCGCGACTGTCGGTTTGCCTGCGCTGTGCATCTCCATCTTGCCGGCACGCGACCCGCAGCCCATTCCGATGTTTTTAAGCACACCGCCGATGCCGGTCGCTTCGTGGCATTTGAAATGGGTGAGCGAGACGAAGATGTCCGCGTCCATGACGGCGCGGCCGATCTTAGCCTCTTTGATGAATTCGCCGTTGACGACGGGAACGTGCGCCTCGTCCGTTCCCTTGAGTCCGTCGCCGATCACCACGTGGCAGCCGGTCGAGAAGGGCGAGAAACCGTTGGTGTAGGCGGTGTCGATGTGCTCGATCGCGTTCTTGCGCGACCCGACGTACAGCGTGTTGCAATCGGTGAGGAACGGCTTGCCGCCAAGCTCCTTGATCTCGTCGGCCACCGTCTTTGCGTAATTGGGGCGGATGAAGGCGAGATTGCCAAGTTCGCCGAAGTGGACCTTGACGGCGGCGAATTTCCGCCTGAAATCGATGCGGCCGAGTCCGGCCGTCCTTATCAGCCTGGCCAGTTTTTGCTGGAGGTTTTCCTCGAAGGTGGCGCGCATGTCCGTGAAATAGACTTTTGGCTTTTCCATTTTCCCGCTTTCTCCTTGGTTGAAAAAAGACGATTCCGCCGTTTGGGCGGCAGCGCACACTATACACCAAGAATGCCATCAAGATCAACTCCGCGCTTTCATCGATCCGTTCGCGAATACATCGAGTTTACGTTATAGCTCCGGTTCCGATTTCGCAAGGTCATTTAATTTTCGAATTTTTATCCGATCTCACGCCAGATATCATTGGGGAAATGGCAGGCAACCTCTGTATATTGGGAAGTATCTTGCTTGCTCTTTGCCAATCGGCAAAATTAAATGACCCTGCCGATTTCGCGCTTGACTGTGGCGTGCGAATCACGTTAATGTACAATTATGCCAACTTCGCACGCGGGGTTGGCGTGTATCTATTTTAATTTTGCGGACCGGTTCCATATTGTGCGGAATTCGCCAAACGGCGGATTCGGAGAGTGAATGCCTATCATCCAAGCCTGCGTCCTTGCCGCCGGCAAAGGCACCCGGATGGGAGGCGACCGCCCCAAGGTCCTGTTCGAGGCGGGCGACAAAGCCCTGATCGAATGGGTGCTCGGCGCACTTTCGGAAGCGGGAGTCGACAGTGTCGTTGTGGTGGTGGGTTACCGCAAGGGCGAGGTCGTCTCCGTGCTGCCGACTGGAGTTCGCTGGGTTGAGCAGTCGCCTCAACTCGGAACCGGGCATGCCGTGAGGTGTGCCCGCGACGCGTTTCCAGGTAACGTTGACCATCTGATCGTCACTTACGGCGACATGCCGCTGGTGACGGCGGAGACATACCTGAAGCTGGTCGGCGAACGCTCCGCTAGAGGAGCTGCCGCGACCTTCATGACCGTGCCTGTCAACGCCGAGAGCCGCTTCGGCAGGGTTGTCCGCAATCCGGACGGCGGCGTGGCGCGGATCGTCGAATACAGGGACGCCTCTCCCGAGGAGCGCGCCATTTTCGAGGGCAACGCCGGCGTCTATTGTTTTGACCCGGAAAAGCTGTGGCGGGCGCTCGACAAGGTGAGGAACGACAACGCGCAGGGCGAATATTACCTAACCGATGTCGTCGGCATTATTCTTTCCGGCGGGGGCCGCGTCGAGGCGATCGTCGCGGATGATCCCCTGGAGGGGGCGGGGGTGAATACGCCCGCCGATCTCGAGGCGGCCGAAAAGGCGCTGGCTCTAAGGGAAGGCCGAGATCAATGAGTCTTGGACACACACGGGTGCACAACTACGACGGTAATCCCGTGCGCATCTTCGTCGGGAACGCGCATCGCGAACTCGGGTATGCCGTGTGCCGGCATCTCGGGGTCAACCCCGGGCGGATCGATATCCAGCGTTTTCCGGATACGGAGACGAAAGTCAGGATCCTCGACGATGTGCGCGGCATAGACGCCTTCATCATTCAGCCGACAAGCCCTCCGGTCAACGAGAATCTGATGGATCTGTTGATCATCGTCGACGCCTTGCGCCGGGCGAGCGCCCGCTCCATCACCGTCGTCATTCCGTATTTCGGCTATGCCAGGCAGGACCGTAAGCACGAGGGCAGGGTGCCGATCACCGCCAAACTCGTCGCCAATCTCCTTGCCGCGAGCGGCGTCAACCGGGTGCTGTGCCTGGATCTCCACGCGGCGCAGATTCAAGGATTTTTCGACATTCCCATGGATCATCTGTTCTCGACGCCGGTGTTGATCGATTACCTCAAGGCGCTCAAACTGGAAAAGTGCGTCGTGATGAGCCCGGACGTCGGCTCCATCAAGATGGCCGACCGCTATGCCAAACGGCTCGGCTGCGGAATCGCCGTCGTCGAGAAACGCCGTATTTCCGATGAAAACGTCGAAACCGGTTACGTCATCGGCGAGATTCGCGACCGTGACGTGGTGATAGTCGATGACATGATCACCTCCGCCGGCAGCATGGCCGCCGCCGTGAAGGCTGCGCGCGAAGCGGGGGCGCGAACCGTGCGCGCCATGGCGACGCACGGCTTGTTTGTTTCGAACGCGTTCGAACGGATGATCGAGAGCGGCGCCACGGAAGTCATCGTCACCGACACCGTTCCGCCGCAGAGCAATGTGCCGCCGGAAATGAACCTCACCGTCATTTCCGTCGCCAATCTGCTCGGCGACGCCATCGGACGCATCCACAGAAACAAGAGCATCAGCCTCTTGTTTGTCTGAATTTTTACCAGGCGAACCGGGGTACGGGCTTGCGTCAGGCCTGCCGGGGCGCAATTTCACGTTTTGTTGGAGGATCATCGTGACTGAAGTGCTTAAAGTTGAAAAACGCGAAGGCAAGGGCAAGTATCGCGCATTCGAGATGCGCAAGACGGGGCAGATTCCTGGCGTCGTCTACGGAAAGGGTATGGCCGGAAACATCAACGTCAAGATCGACCTCAAGGAATTTCTCCACCTTCTGAAGACCGGCGAGCGCATCATCGATCTCGATATCGACGGCACGATCAAGAAGGTGCTTATCAAGGCGGTTCAGCACGGGACATACGACCACGAGATTCTCCACGCCGACTTCCGCGCCATCAGCGACACCGAGGTCATCGAAGTCGACCTCCTGATCGAACTGAAGGGCGAGGCTCCTGGCACCCATGTCGGCGGCATGGTCGAACAGGATCTCCACCAGGTCACCGTACGCTGCCTCCCAGCGGACATGCCCGAAGCCATCATCATCGACATTTCCAACCTTCAGGTGGGCGAAATTCTCTACGCCGAGGATCTCCCCAAGCTCAAGGGCGTTGCCTATATCTTCCACGGCAATCCCGCCGTCGTCTCCTGCCACCAACCCGCCGGTGAAAAGGTGGCTGTGGCCGAGGAGGACGAAGCGCCCACCGCGCCCGAAGTGATCGGCGAGAAGGAACGCGAAGCGAAGGCAACCGACGAAAAATGAAGGTAGTTGTTGGCTTGGGCAATCCCGGTCGCGAATACGAGCGCACTCGGCACAATATCGGCTGGCTGGCGCTCGACGTTTTGGCGGCGAGGCTCGGTTCCGGTCGTTTTCGCCGCGAGAAGTCGGTGGAGACGGCGGAAGCGTACCACGGCGGCGAGAAGACGTACCTCGTCAGGCCGCAAACGTATATGAACCGTTCCGGGCAGGCACTCGCGTCGTGGCTTGGCTGGTTCGGGGAAATTCGGAAGGCGATCCAGGAGGAACCGGCCGCGGCGAGGCGGGACGATCCGTCATGCCAATGGCCGGGACTTCTGGTCGTCGCGGACGACGTCAATCTTCCGCTCGGAAAGCTGCGCTTCAGGTCTTCCGGATCCGCAGGCGGACATAACGGTCTCGCCGACATTGCCAAGGCGCTCGGCTCGGGATATCCCCGCCTGCGGCTTGGCGTCGATGAACCGCCGGAAGTCATGGACCGGGCGGATTATGTTCTGGGCCGCTTCGGCGCGGAGGAGCTTCCCGTCGTCTCCAAGGTCGTGGAGGCTGCGGCGGAAGCCGTCGATCTGTGGCTTCGCGAAGGTATCTGCGCGGCTCGGGACCGGTTCAACGGCATAGCGATCGGCGGCGCTGCGGAAGCCGAGAAATAAGGACTTGCATATATTTTATCGTGATTTTTTTGGAGGAACTGGAGTGACGAAACTGTACGAAGCGATGTTCATCGTCGACAGCGCCAAGGCGAAAGAAGACTACGCCAAGATGGAGGCCGAATGCCTCGGGTGCCTGACCAGGCACGGCGCGGAGATTGTCAAGTCCGTCAAATGGGACGATCGCCGTCTCGCCTACGAGATTAGGAAGGTCAAGCGCGGCACCTTCATTCTGGTGCATTTCAATTCCGATACGCAGGCGATCGCGAAGATGGAACGCCAGTGCGCCCTGAACGAGAACGTCCTTCGCGTTCTCATTCTCGCCGACGAGGACGGCATCGAGCCGCAAACGCTCGGCGCACGGGAGCGCGGCGATTCCGAAGCGCCCGCCGAGGCGGTCGAGTAGTCGCGCACGATTTCATGCCGCCGCCCGGAGCGACCCGGGTGCATGGCGGCGAGCACGACTGAAAGGAGGAAGGCATGGCCGGTTTCAACCGAGTGATATTGATAGGCAACCTGACCCGCGACCCCGAACTGCGCTATACCCCCCAAGGCACGGCGGTCGCCGATCTCCGCTTGGCGGTGACCACTGTCCGGGGCAGAAGCGGAAGCGAACGCAAGGAGGAGACCCTGTTCATCGACTGCACGGTGTGGGATCGACAGGCGGAGACTTGCAGCGAATATCTCAGCAAGGGCAGGCCGGTGCTGGTCGAGGGGCGCCTTATCGAGGACCAGTGGCAGGACAAGGAAACGGGCGAACGCCGGAGCAGGATCAAGATTTACGTCCAAAACGTCCAGTTCCTCGGCAGCCGGGGCGACGGGTCGGGAACGAGCGGCCGCTTCGACAACGGCGACGATTCCAGGTCGTCCGGACGGCGGCAGCGCTATTCGGAGCGCCAGGCTCCGCCCCCGGCAAAGGCGAACGACGCGTTCGACGACCTCGGATCGTCGTCGGCCCCGGCGGGCGACGACATCCCCTTCTAACGGCGTCCAAACAGTATTAAACTCGTTGGCATTCATATAAGGCTCAATTTTAGATTTTAGAGGAGATTATCCGTGAGTTCCGATTTCGGCAAGGATAAGCAGGATTTCCATATCGGCAATGGCAGATGCCGGTATTGCTCAAAGGACGCGCCGTCCATCGTCGACCACAAGGACGTCAACACGCTGCAGAAGTTCATGAGCCCCCAGGGCAAGCTTTTCGACCGCAAGCGCCTCGGCAACTGCGCCAAGCACCAGCGCGCCATTTCGCGCGCCGTCAAGCGCGCCCGGTTCCTGGCGCTTCTGCGCTACAGTGGCCGTCAGTAGTCCGGAAGCCGTCGTCCGCATTGGAAAACTTGTCGAATTGAATGGAGGCGAATCATGCCGATGAAATTGTTGTTGAGCGAGGACGTCAAGGACCTCGGTTATGCCGGCGACGTGGTCACCGTCGCCAACGGATACGGCCGTAACTACCTGTTGCCGCGTAAGCTGGCGGTGGAAGTCACCCCCGCCAACCTAAAGCAGATCGAAAACGCGAAGAAGCTCCGCCACGCGCGCGAGCTCGAGCGCATCAAGGACTTCAAGATGCTGGCGGAGAAGATCGCCGCCGTCGACATCACCTTGAACGAGCGTGTCTCCGAGAACGACGTGCTTTACGGTTCCGTGCAGGTTAAGGAGCTTGTCGACGCGCTGA
The DNA here is from genome assembly GCA_031254915.1 of Planctomycetota bacterium. Classification (GTDB taxonomy): domain Bacteria; phylum Planctomycetota; class SZUA-567; order SZUA-567; family SZUA-567; genus JAIRTL01. The sequence continues at coordinate 18,974 of JAIRTL010000018.1, read as the reverse complement.
CGAAGGAAGGCATTGTCCTGGAGTCGTCGATGGTCAGGCTCGATGAGCCGATCAAGACGATCGGCGTCCACCGCATTCCCGTTCGTCTTCACCCCGAAGTAGAGACCGAGTTCAAGGTCTGGGTGGTCGGCATCAAGGAACACGGTGCGGTCGAGTGAAGCGGTTCCGCTCCGAGAGAGGACAGCAACGCAAGTGCGGGATGCCCGCAAGGACGTCTGTTTTTACGAAAAGCGGAACTCCGGCGAATTCCTTCTTCTTGTGGTGCGCCCGGCAGGGCGCACCAATTTTTGGGGCGAGAGTCCCCTACGGACCCTGATGACGGGAACCGTTAGCCGAACAGCAAGGATGTCCGCCGTGAGGCGGAATCTGAAGGAAGCTGTACGCAAAATCCTGGCCCAACGAACAAGAACCGAATTCGACCCGAACTTTTCTCCGAGAAGCTACGGCTTTCGCTTTGGCTGAAGTGTCCGCCAGACAGTGACGCGGGCGCGAGAGTATGCGGCGGAATGACGCCGATGGGTGTGTGGTGTGAGAGTACGGAAGGTAGGCCCATTATGAGCCTACCTTTCTTCTACTCGATATTTCTCTATACGGGCCGCGCTATGCTTTGGCGTCTATGCTTTTAGCCTTCGCTTGCTCTTCGGCGGGTTTGGCGGGAGTTGTTTCGGCGGCTCTGCCGGACGCGCCCGGGGTGTAGGTGTAGGTCGTCTGGCTGTAGGACTGCGACATCGACATGGAAAACTGCTGGAGGACGTTGAAGAAGTCGTCCGTCTTGCCGTCTTTGCCGCGGTTCATGCCGTACTTGACGAAATCGTCGATGCCCTGGAAGGTGAGGCGGTGCGTTTCGTCGATGCCATCCCGCACGGAGCCCGGTACCTTTCCGAGTTTGCCCATCGCCTGGTCGAAGCCTTTTTGGATCGCTTCGCGCATGGTCTCGGCGAATTCCGACCGCGCCCCCTCGGTGTCGCCATTGGCCTTGAACTGTTCGCTCATCGGGAAGAAACTGCTCGCGAAGTCCACAATGCGGTCGGCGGTGTTGCGCGGCGAGAAGTACTCCTTGAGATTGTCGAGCAAGCTCGAGGGGGTGGTCGGATCCTTCTTGTCGGCGCCGAAAAGTTCCGACATGCTGGCATTCTTGTCCGCGCCCGCGGCGGCCTTGACGTAGTTGAGGTCGAGCTTGAAGTTGTAAGTCGCTTCCCTGATTTCGTAGCCGCCCATTTCGTTGGCGATCATCTCCACCGAGCGGTAGTTCAGTTCGAACTGGGCGCTGATCGATCCGGCCGTCGCGCCGTCCAGACTCCTGAAGGCGTTCACCAAGTCGGTCTTGAACTGGTTGAAGAGCGGGAGGTCGTTCAGAAAGGCGGGGAAGCCGTATCCGTCGACATCGGCGATCCGCTTGCCGGATGCATCCACGTTCGACGCCTGGCCCTTTTTCTCGACCGGCTTGTCCTTGGCTTCCTCGGCGTTCATCTGGGCGAGGATGGCCTGGACCTCTTTCCGGCGGCGTTCCTCGGGCGAAAGCTTCGCGTCCTCCGGCTTCGCGTTGGCCGCTGTCTTGTCGGCCGCGTCTTTCTGGGCAACTTCGAATTCGTCCGCTTTCTTGCCGCCGATCGCGTCGCGGCGTTCCTTGATCCGCTCGTACAAATCGGCGGGGCGGTTCGTGTCACCAGCATGATTGGAGAAAAAGCGCTCAAGCGGGTTGGACATGTCGTTGTTGATCATGATGAATCCATCCATTGGGAAAAGGACCGAATAATCGCTCCATCTACAATAATTGTATATATTCCGGCGACTGATGCCAGCCCAACCGCCGGAACGGTACGGGCAGTCACGCTTTCACGACATCACGGCGTCTTTCGATCCCGCGTCACTTCGCCGCTTTCCTTCATATTAGCGGACGCAAAGATTCCGGCTTGAGTGGATTTTTTTCGATGGACGACAAATATCGGCTTATCCCGGAGTCGCTTTGAATTTGAGGGGGTCAATCCCGATCATGCCGCGTTTGACTGAAGTTGCGAGAACGTCAAGCCGAAATTTCAGGGTTCGTCGGCGTAAACGCCATGCGATCCGGCATGCGGGAAGATTGACGGCATTTCACCGGTTGCCGAAGCTCCCCGCGGCAACGCTCGGCCTTGACTTGGCACACCCGCCCCCTATACTAATTTCATTGCCCTGGGACGTCCGCTATGCTGTGTCACGCGGCGAAAACGATCGTCCGCGACCTTGGAGGCATGAACGATGAACGCCGATCAACTGCGAAAGACCCTGGAGGCCCTCAGGGAAAGAATGACTGAATCCCAGCGCTCCATCCGCGACGGAGCCATCTCCGACGCCGGGCTTCGCGATCTGGGAAAAGCGCCGATCAATTTCGCCGAACAGGCGTCCGATGAACAGGAACTCGACCTGATGGCCGAGCGCCTCACCACCTCCAGCGAAACGCTTGCCGACATAGACGACGCCATCGAACGCATAGACGCGGGCCATTTCAATGAGTGCGAGGAGTGCGGCAAGGAAATAGGCGAGCGCCGCCTTTCCATCCGCCCCTGGGCGCGGCTGTGTGTTTCCTGCCAGCGCAAGCTCGAAAAGGAGGAGGGACTCTGAAGAGCATCCGCTGGTTTTGGCTGGCGGCGGCGCTGACTCTGGCGGCGGACCTCGCGAGCAAATACGTGTCCTTCCGCGCCCTCGGCGGCGTGTCGCCGCCGGGACATATCTGCGACGACGCCTGCGGGCATTATTATTGGGTTGCGCGGAACGTTCTGCGTTTCGTCAATCATTACAATACCGGCGGCGCCTTCGGCTGGGCGTCGGGAAACCTTGTCCTTTTCCTGGCGGCGGCGGCCGTGCTTGTGCCGGTGCTGGTGTTGACGGCGTACCATTGCCGCGATCCGCATGCGCCGCTTTGGGGTCTGGGCCTGATCGTCGGCGGCGCGATCGGCAACCTGTACGACCGACTTTTTCATCCGGGGGTTCGCGACTTCATTGAAATCATCAACCCACGCACCGGGTACGCCCTTTGGCCGGTTTTCAATATCGCCGATGTGACGATCGTCGTCGGCGTCGTCGTATACCTGATTTGGAGCCTTATCGACGTTTCCCGTTCGTGCCGGAAATCGGGGCAGGGCGGCGAGGCGGACGATGCGGCGGCACAACAGCCGGAATAGCTGCAAAACAACGGCGTCGGCATAGAGCGGTCCCTTCGCCCGCGTCCCAGACGCGGGCATCAAGTTTATATGTGCGTAACGACATTTGATTGCGAGGAAAGAGCATGAGCGAAGGCGAACTCGTCACGATTGAAAACGGCGTCCTGAAGGTACCCGCCAATCCAGTCATCCCCTTTATCGAAGGCGACGGCACCGGGCCGGACATCTGGGCCGCGTCGGTCCGCGTGATGGATGCGGCGGTCGATAAGGCATACGGCGGCAAGCGCAAAGTGGTGTGGAAGGAAGTTCTCGCCGGCGAAAAAGCGTTCAAGGAGCGGGGGGACTGGCTGCCGCAAGCCACTATCGACGCTTTCAGGAGCCATCTCGTCGGCATCAAGGGCCCACTGACCACGCCGGTCGGCGGCGGCATCCGCTCGCTCAACGTCGCGCTGCGTCAGATCCTCGATCTCTACGTCTGTCTTAGGCCGGTCAGGTATTTCTCCGGCGTGCCCAGCCCCGTGAAGGCGCCGGAACTTATCGATATGGTCATTTTCCGCGAAAATACCGAAGACATTTACGCCGGCATCGAATTCGCGGCCGGCGAACCCGATTGCGACAGGTTCTTGGCCCTCTTCAAGGAAAACTTCCCCGAGCGCTACGCGAAAATCCGCTTCCCCGCCAGCGCCGGCATCGGCGTGAAGCCGGTTTCCAAGGGAGGCACGTCCCGCCTAGTCGGGGCCGCGATCCGTTACGCGGTGAAGCACGGCAGGAAAAGCGTCACCATCGTCCACAAGGGAAACATAATGAAGTTCACCGAAGGTGCTTTCCGAGACTGGGGTTATGAGACTGCCGCGTCCGAATTCGGTGCGGCGCCACTCGATGGCGGACCGTGGAAGGGGTTCGATTCCGGGAGGGGAAAGATCGTCGTCAAGGACGTGATCGCCGACGCCTTCCTCCAGCAGATTCTCACCCGTCCGGCGGAATACGACGTCGTCGCCACGCTCAACCTCAACGGCGATTACATTTCCGACGCGCTCGCCGCGCAGGTCGGTGGCATCGGCATCGCCCCGGGCGGCAACATCAACTATGAGACCGGGCACGGCATTTTCGAGGCCACCCACGGCACGGCGCCGAAATACGCCGGCAAGAACATGGTCAATCCCTCGTCCGTCATTCTCTCCGGCGAGATGATGTTCCAATACATGGGCTGGACGGAGGCTGCCGAGATGATCATCGCCTCCATGGAAAAGACGATCGGCCAGAAACGAGTCACCTACGATTTCCACCGTCTGATGGATGGTGCGCAAAAGCTGTCGACGTCTGAATTCGGCGACGCGTTGATCGAAAACATGTCGTAGTTTTCCCGATGGGAGGGTGTTTGATGGACGGCGATTTGGAACTGGCGGATTCGCCGTGTCCGGGGCGGGATGTGGTTTGGTTTTTCGCCAACCTGACAAAAACCCTGGAGGAGTATCACGGCGGCGAATGGCTGGGCGCGCGTCTTGCCGGTTTGCGGCGCGCGCCGGCGGCCGGCGAACCACGGCTCGCGCTGGAGGTCGCCGGCGGTCGTTTCCTTCGCCGCATGGGTTACGTCAAGACGCTGGACGAAGCCAAGGCGTTCATAGGACCGTTTGCGGCCTATCTCGCCAAAGCGGTGTCGCGTTCACCGGAGTACGTCTGCGCCGTGATCAATCTTTTCGCGCATGGCGATCAGGAAGCGGGGAAAAGGCCGGTGTGCGGAGCCACTCCGCTCTGCCAGTCGCGAAAGGGCGTCCGCTGCCAGCTCACCAAGGATTGCGATTATTACAATAGTCCGCGAGCGCCTGTCCTCGCGGCGAGCGCGCCCGCCGAGCGACTCCTCGGCGGTCTTGATGGGACGCTCTCCGACGCAGAACTTCTCTCCGTCGCCTTATTCGGAGACAAGGCGACAGGCGTGGAACCGCTCACGGTTTCGCTGTTCAAACGCTACGGCAAACTGCGGGCGATTTTCGCCGCCGAAAATCATGAATACGAGGTCATGCGTGAAATCAAGCCGGCGCAAACGCTGAGGCTGGCTGCGTTCGCTGTGCTGCACCGTCGGGTTTTACGTGAAAAACGCGGGGCTGTGCTTCAGATCGCGACGGCAAAGGATTTTTACGACCGGTACGCCGCCGAACTGCGCGGCCACAAGGTTGGGGCGGCGGTTTTGGTGTTATTGGACCACCGCAACAACGTCATACGCGACGCGTGGTTCTGCGACATTCCGCCCAGCGTCGCGCGCCTGGAAATGGCGGATCTTATGCGCCCAGTCATCCAGGAGTCGGCGTCAAGCATCGCACTCGTGCACAACCATCCCTCTGGCGACCCGGCTCCGTCCCCGGCGGATCGCGACTTCACCCGGCGGCTGAAAAGCGCATGCGGCGTCTTCGGCTTTGTTTTGGTCGACCATGTCATCATCACCGAGAACGGGTATTTCAGCTTCGATGAGGAAGGACTTCTCGGAGCGCTTTGACGAATGTCCGGACAAAATTCACCAATGAAAAAAGCCCGCATAAGCGGGCTTTTTTCATTGTATACCTATTCACGGTCCGGAGTTGTGATTCGCTCAACTGCGCTCGGCTTGAAATGGCCAAGGGAAACAGAGATGTGGAACAGGCTACCCCCCCCCCATCCCCCGCTTTCACAATTTCGAACCGCGCAGAGTATAGGGGATGAAGCGGAGACTAGCGCTTCTGATTGGCTTTCTGGTTTTCCGGCGCATTGACGTCCAGACCCTGCTCGATAAGGCGATCGAGCCGGTTCCGCTCACGCTCGCGGCCGACGACCTCTTCGAACTCCTCGTACCATTGCACGACGAATTCAAAGGTTTTTTCCTGTTGACGCGATTTGAGAGGAATCATGGGCCGGCGGTTTTTCCAATTCTTGCGAAACAACTGTTCACGCCGCTTACGCACCTTGCTTCTCCATTCGCTAACCAGTTGCTCGGAAAACACAATGTCCTCTTCTGTAATTATATCCATGGCATCCCCTGAAAAGCCCCGACCGGACCCCCGTCCGGAGTCAATCCCCATTGACCTAACATTCTGTCCCAACGGGCGTACAATCATGCGTGAAATTGAATGTCCCCAGAATGTTCATGCCGCTCAGTATAAGGGTGATGATTTTCGGCAAAAGTTGAGTTTTTTGCAATAGTTTTTTTTAAAAAAAGTTATCCATCCGAAAGAAAGTGAAAATCGAAAGCGGTCTTGCTTCGCGTTTCCATGGTTCCATCGTTATACTATTCGCGGTTCGGTGTTGCGATTCCCTCAACTGTGCGCGGCCATGAAATGGGCAAGGGAAGCAGGTGTGGAACAGGGCGCCTTCCATCCCCATTTTCACAGTTTCGAGCCGCGTCCAGTATATTTATCGGCGGCGTAATCGTATCGCATGCGGCTGAAATTTCCGGTTGTGGCGAATATTCATGACGGGATAATTTTGAAACATGGGCGAATGATGCTTTAATTTATTAAAATTAAAGATGTTGCGTGTCCTGCGACACCGATGGCTCCGTAATTGATCTGAATGGCATCTTGTTTGCTTTTTTACGGAATATGGTTTCGCTATGGTCGCTCGTGACTGCGAGCCGATAAAGCAAATGGTGTGTATTAGTCTCCGAGCGACTCGGTGGAACCGCGTGCATAGTTCGGGAGCGTCGCGTGAACACATGGCTGATTCGAATAGCGCAGTGTCTTGCAATCGCGCTGACGGCGTGCACGATCGGTGCGTCCAGGGATATGTGGTTTTCCGCGACCGACATCGGCGTGACGACCAAAAGCGAATCCGCCATCGTCATTGGAATGACCGGCAGCCCACATTTGCGCCGCGCCTATCGACATCCGTCGGAGCTTGGTGAGGTATTGAATCTTGCCGACAGGATTCATGCCGGAGATGAAATTCTCACTGGTCCCGGGGACAGGGTGGAGTTGGCTTCGGGGAGAAACGTGCTGGTTGCTGTCGGACCGGAGTCTGAGGTGAGTTTGCTTGGTGTTCGCATTGTCGGGAGCGGATCGGGGAATGTCGCGTCCCGCCTGGATGTCTCGGTGGTGACGGGAGCGGTTCGGGTTCAGGCGCGCCTGAATACCGGGCATCCCGAAACGGTGTTCATGACCGCGCCGGGCATTGATGTGATTCTGGAACGGGGCGATTGCGGCGTATCGCACGGCGATTCCTGGCGTCTCGTCGTCGTGGATGGAAGTGTTTTTGTCCGCCTGGGTGAAACGGGCGGCGCGCCGTTCCAGTTCGAGGCGGGACATTCGCTCGGGCCGGGCGGGCCTCGCCCTATGGCGAGGGAGGACAGGGATGATTTCCGGGCCAGACTCGCGTTCGGCTATGAAATCGTCCGTGCCGCCCTGCCACCGAACCCGCCGCCGAACCCCGACGCGGAAGCGCCGTGACCAAACATATTTTGGAGATGTCCGTGGCTGAAAAAATCGCACTCGATTCTTTGGCGAAATTGTTGATCAAGCGGGAGATTGTTTCGCGTAGCGACGAGCCGAAAGCCGGGGCCGCCGAATCGAAAGGGCGGTTCGACGGGTTGCTGCAGTCGTATCTTGGATGCAAGGACAGGACGGCATTCGGGAGCAATTCGAAAAAGTCGATGCTTCTTTTTGATCCGTTTCGCGGGAATCCCGAGTCTTCGAAGAGCGCCGGGAAGTTTGAAAAATCGAAGAACGCGATTCGCGACAAAGCCGAGCGGACCGATGAAGAGGCGGATCGTCTTGGCGACGACGATCCATATGCCCTTGGTTTCGCGTCCTATTTCGCTCTTCTCACCGAGGAAGGTCCGGTGGATGAGGCGATGGCTGAAGCGGCCGAGGCGGCGGCGCGGATCATACTCGGGCTTCTGAACGCCGGCATGGCGGCGGACGGCGGCGCAACTCCCCTCGCCACCCTGTCGGGGATGTTCGCGGGGTTTTCCGGCGGATCGCTGTCGGCGCTCGGCGTGAGCACGCTCGACGGCGCCAGCATGGCCGATGCGCTCGAATCGGCGAACGTCAGCGCCGAGATGAACAACGACGCCGTTCTCGCCACGCTGGAGGATCTCCTGTCGGGCATGCCAAAGAACGCGCTTCAGGAAGCGCTGAAAAAGGTATCTGAGGGGAAGGGACTCGAACAGAACGCGGAAACGATGCTGTCCGTGTTGAACGGGCAGGTCTCGAACTCGGGATATGCCGCAGCGGCGTCGAATCTGTTCGCGAGTCTCGGTGTTCAGGATCATGTTTCCGGTTGCCTTGCCACCGAACCGGCGAAACCTTCCGGCGAAGCGGAGAGTAACGATCTCTTCGAGAAATTTCTTAAGGAAAATTCCGGAAAAACCGACGTTGCCGCACTTGGAGCTTCGGTCGACGTCAAGGAGACGCTCCAGGGGTTCCGCAATTGGCTTGAAACGAATGGTATGTCCGGCCAAGCCAAGGCATTGGACGCCGGCTTGGCGGCGATAGCGACCGGGGGTGGCGATTCCGGATCGGGCGCGGGGGGCGGCTTGGGAGACGGCGCGGCGAAGAAATTTTTAGAAAATCTGGAATCGGCGTTGCGGGAGAACGCCAGTGAATTCTCCCGCGCACTGGCGGACGCGCTGCCCGGAACCACCGCCGACAAGTCGATTGCGAATGCTTCCGGTGCTGCCGCCGACACGGGAAAGGCCCCGGAAGACCAGCGGAGCGCGGCCATATTTGATCAGATCGGCAATATCGAACGCATCGCCGAGATTATGCGACACAACAACCGGCAGGGCGTCCAGCACCTGACCATGCAGTTGTCTCCGCCGGAACTCGGGAAAGTCATGATCCGGGTTGAAAACCGCAACGGTAAATTGTCCGCGTTGTTCCGAGTGGGCGAGGCGGAATCGGCGGTGCAGATTCAGGACGGGCTTCGGCAGTTGAAGGACAACCTTCGCGCCCATGGTGTGGAACTGGGAGAAGTCGAGGTCCGGGAGGATCCGACCCTCTCCGGCGATGCCGGCGGCGGGCGTGCTGACCGCGACCACGCCGACGGCGCGCGAACGGGCGGCGGGCTGGCTGGCGATGCCGATCAGGAAGTGTCTGTCGCCGACTCGCCGGTCGAGACGCTGGGAATAGACGAAAACGGCAGGGTGAATCTGTTCGCCTAATCCGACCAAATGGCAGTAGGCACAGTGCGGCGCCACCCGCGCGAGACGGGTGAAGTGCGAAGAGGAGATCAACATGTCCGTTAACGCGAGAACCTACGATTACAGCATGTCGACCGTCCAGCAACGGGCCAAGGCAGCCAAGGAGGCGGTCAACAGCGGCAAGGTGTCGCACGACGATTTTCTGAAGCTCCTGACGACGCAACTCACCAAGCAGGATCCCCTGAATCCAATGCAGGACATCGACTTCACCGCCCAGTTGGCGCAGCTTCAGGCGCTGGATGAACAGATCTCGATGACGAAGTCGATGCAGGCGCTCCGCCTCGACATGCAGCTTCAGGCCGGCTCGAACATGATCGGCCGGTATGTCTCCGGCGTCGACAAGAACGGCGAAGCGGCGGCAGGCCTTGTGACGCGGGTTGTGCAGCTTGACGGCAACGTCTACCTCGAACTCGCCAACAAGCAGCAGGTCGAGGTCAACGGCGTCGCGAACCTGTGGAACGATTCCAATAGCATGTCGCAGGAAATCATCAACTCGGGCGGTATCATCGGCATGTGGGTGGACGCCGGCTACGACTCGGCGATGCAGCCGATCCAGGGCATCGTCGAGAAGGTGGTCATCCAGAACGGCGTCGTCCAGATGAAGCTGTACGGCGGCAAGGTCATCGACTGGGACCAGGTACGCGAACTCCGCTCTCCAACCGAGGGCGAACTCCTCTACACCTATCCCGACGAGGTCCGCCTCGCCTATGAGGAAGCGGTCAAGGATGTCGGCAAGGCCGCGGCCGGCGTGAACGAGAAAGGTGAAACTGTCTCCGGGATGATCGCCAATATCGGCATCGGCGGCTCCGACGTGTACTACGTTCTCTACAGCGGTGACCGGATCAAGGCGGGCGATGCCAGCGCCGAACTCCGCGAGCCAACCGTTCAGGACTACGCCGACAGCCTCGGCGGCTTCTGGGTTGAAGGCCTCGACAGCCGCGCCAATGACGTCAAGGGCGTCGTCATCGGCGCCGAAGAGGATGGCGGCGGCGTGATGCTGGTGCTCTCGAGCGGCGACAAGGTCTACTTCTCCGACCTCACGAAGATTCGCGACGCCACCGGGGAGGAAAAGCAGGCGGCGATCGAGGATGTGAACGACGGGGATGCGGACGGCGACGAAACGCCGGCGACCGAGGGATAATTACGCGCCACAGTGAATCTGAACCGCAAGGAGAAAGATATGGGCCTCAGTCAAGCGCTCTCGACCGGCATTAGCGGCCTGGTGACGCACCAGAAAGCGATGGACAACGTCGGCAACAATCTCGCCAACGTCAACACCGTCGGTTTCAAAAAAGGCATTTTCCAGTTCCGCACCCTCCTGGAGCAGACCTTCAGGGGCGGCATGGGCGCGGACGTCCAGACCGGCAGGGGATCGGTCAACCCCATCCAGATCGGGCTCGGCACACAAACCGGATCGATTAACAAGGTATTCACCCAAGGACCGCTCGAAAATACCGCCAATCCAAACGATATGGCGATCGAGGGGAACGGCTTTTTCGTTCTTTCGCAGGGGAACGGCTACGTCTATACGCGCGACGGATCCTTCTACATCGGTTCGGACGGCAGCCTCATGGGCGGCAACGGCCTTTTTGTGCAAGGCACCATGGCTGTGAAGGATAGTCAGGGCGGCGTGACCATCCCCGCCGACGCGAAGCTTGAAAACATCATCATCCCCATCGGCACAGTCGGCGGCATGGCCCAGACCTCGAAGGTCGAGTTCAAGGGCAACCTCAACTCCAATCAGGAGATCACTTCCGGCCTCCAGCTCTTTGGCGGCACCTCGTATCCGACCGTGAGCAATCTCCAGAACTGGATGGCAAAAACGAAATACAACGGCGGTGACCCGCTCAAGGATTCGAAGGTCGACACCTCCTGGAACTCTCTCGAGAATAAGACGTATGTCGTCACCCAGGAGATGATCGAGTACGCGCAGGGGGCCGGCGTCGAACTGACCGGCCTCCCCGCCAACGTGAGCTCCTACAGGGCGAACCTCCCGACGACGGGGCTCGGCGACACCTACGCCTACCAGGTCATCGACTATCGGGCGGGCAATCCGGACGGCACGTACGGGCAGGTTGTCGACGCATCCAGCATGGGGCTTGGTTCGGTCGCCCGGGTGGACGATATCCTTGCGCTCGGCTGCGTCCCCATCGTCGAGGAGATCAAGACCATCAACGGCGGCAATGTGAACACCTCGACCGCCATGGGCATCAAGATCCCGCAGTATCTTAGCTTCGGCTCGACGGTGGACTATCACGGCGCCTCCCACACTGTTCAGAACAGCTTCACCCTGCCCCCGTGGGTGTACGAATCAAACGGCGGCAACTTCGTCGCCGCCGTGACGACGAACACCGGCGGCGAGGGCGTTATTTTTACGAACGCGCAGCTTCAGGAAATTTGGAGCCCCGATTCCACCTTCGCCGTCAACGGCAACGTAAGCGTGGCTGCCATGCCCCGCGCCGGAGAGACCTATCCGGCGAATCTCAACACGCCTCTCGAGCACGTACAGTATCTCAAGGGAAACGTCTGGACGCAGCCCTTCGCCAATATCAAAAACGGCGACGAGATCACCGTCGATTTCAAGAAAGGCCAGAGCAAGGTCGAGGCCACCTTCGTTTATAACCGACCAGAGGGGCCGTCGCCGATGAGTCCGCCGCAGCAGCCGCTCGGCGTCGAGCAGTCGTACACGTTCGAGCATTTCCTCAAGTTCCTCGCCGGCGATGTGGACGAGCCGACCGCGGCGTTCCCGGCGATTACGCCAGCCATGTACGGCGCCCCCGTCTCGGCCGAATTTCCGGACGGCGACATGTCGAGCACGCTGTTCAACCGTGCCGCCTACGAGCGGGCCATTCAAAACGTGGCGCTCGCGACAAGCAGCCGCAATATGGACAGCACCGGCGGTGTCATGGGGCTTCTTTCCATTCCGCCGAAGATCAGCGCCGGCAATTACGGGACCGACGGCTACGACGCGCCGGCGGAGTCGGCGGGCGCGTATACGCGAAACGACGTCTCCTCCGTCCTCTACGAGCGCTGGGACGACAACGAGAAAAAGATGGTCACCCGGGACGATCTGCCGAGCTTCAACATCTCCCTCGTTTCGAACCTCGGCATCGCCAACGCCATTTCGGATGTGAGCATCAGGTACAACAACGTCCCCCACGAAGCGATGTTCTCGGCAGAGCAGGATTACGCCGCGCCGCAGGGCGGGTCCGCCTCCGCGACCATGACCTTCTACGACTCCCTCGGCAATCCCAAAACGGCGACGATCCGCCTCGCCATGATCAGCCAGGACTCCGATTTCACCACTTGGCGCTGGTACGCGGACTGCGTTGACGATACCGATTTCCCCTGGCAGGTCGATCCGGCCACCGGCGAAATCGTCTCGAACCTCAACGTCGGCACCGGGTTGATTCGCTTTGACAAGAACGGGAACTTCGTCAATGGTGCGGAATATTCGGAGACGCAGGGCATCATCATCAACCAGAGCGACATGGGCGTCAACGAGCCGATCTGGATAAAGATGTTGAACGGACTCTCGGCCGACCAGCAGCAGGATCTCGATTTCAGCTTCCTCACGATGTCGGCGGCGAAAAACGATCTGACCCTCAAATACCAGAACGGCGCGCCTCCCGGAACGCTCGATTCGTTCCAGGTCAGCCTCGACGGGTTGGTGCAGGGCGTGTACTCGAACGGCATCATCGCGCCGATCGCGCGGCTGATCCTTGCGCTTATCCCCAATATGAACGGGCTCATTTCGGCCGGCAACAACCTGTTTTATACCGGCCCGGCCTCGGGCGACGCCCAGTTCGGTTACGCCAACGTCGGCGGCAGGGGGGAGATCAGGCAGATGCAGCTCGAGACCTCGAACGTCGATCTGTCAGAGGAGTTCACCAAGCTTATCACTGTCGAACGCGGCTTTCAGGCGAATTCGCGCACCATTACGACGGCGGATGAAATGCTCCAGGAGTTGCTCAACCTCAAGAGGTGACGCGATCCCCATGCATGCCCCATGCATGCGCCGCGGCCCTCCGGCGGAGTCCGGAGGGCAGTATTTTCAATCCTTTTCTCAGGAACCGGGCTTGCGGCAACCGTGTTTGCCGGCATGCACGGTCGGCATAGCGAAAAGGCCGATAAAGACCACGGTGACGATATGCCGTTCACGGTCCGGAGTTGTGGTTCCCTCGACTGTGCGTGGCCATGAAACGCCATGAAACGGATAAGGCAAACAGATGTGGAACAGAGCAACCCCTGTCCCACACTTCCACAATTTCGGGTCGCGCCCAGTGCAACGGCAAACGCGATTGAAAGAGGGCGAGACATGGGCTTCCCTTGCGTTTTCGCGAGAGACGACTCTACGCCAGGCCCATATTCCGGAACGATTCCTCGTAAGGCGCGCGGGCGATGCCGCGCTCCGTGATGATCGCCGTCACCAATTCGTGGTCGGTGACGTCGAAGGCGGGGTTGTAACCCTTGACGTTCTCGGGCGCCATGGGTTTTTCGTACCACATGTCCGTCACCTCCTTCGGGTTGCGTTCCTCGATTTCTATCGAATCGCCGGAGGGGGCGCGCATGTCGATAGTGGAGTGGGGAAGGCACACGTAGAAGGGAATATTGTAGCGTTTGGCCATGATCGCGACGCCGAGCGTGCCGATCTTGTTCGCGAAGTCGCCGTTCCGGGCGGCCCGGTCGCAGCCGACGAACACCGCCTGCACCCAGCCCCTCTTCATGACGGACGCCGCCACGTCGTCGCAAATGAGGGTGACGTCGACGCCAGCCGCCTGGAGTTCGAAGGCGGTGAGGCGGGCACCCTGCAAGAGCGGCCGCGTTTCGTCCGCGAACACTTTCAGGTTGTATCCTTTTTCGTGCGCGACATAGATGGGCGCCAGAGCGGTGCCGTAGCGGCTGGCCGCCAGTTGTCCCGCGTTGCAGTGGGTGAGGATTCCCATGCCGGGCTTGACAAGCCCAAGGCCGTGCTCGCCGATCGCACGGCACATGCGGATGTCCTCGTCCTTGATGGCGTGGCTTTCGGCGAGAAGCGCATGCCTGATCGCCGCCACCGGTTCGTCGCGGTTCGCCTCGAGCGTCTTTGTCATGCGTTCAAGCGCCCAAAACAGATTGACCGCCGTCGGCCGCGATGTGGCGAGGTGGTCGCGGGCCGCGATAAAATCCCGTTCCAGACCGCCGGCGGAATCGGCTGGCGAATACTTGGCCGCCAGATAGCAGGCGTAGCCGGCCGCGATGCCGATCGCCGGCGCGCCGCGAACCTGAAGCGAGTAAATCGCCTGCCAGATGTCCTCTTGATCGCGGAGGTTGAGGAAGACGGTTTCAGTGGGCAGGCGGGTTTGGTCGAGGAGGACGAGCGCCCCCTTTTCCTCGTCGAGACGGACAGCCTCGAGTTTGGCGAATTCGGTCATTTTTCGTGTTTCGCGGCTATAACGCCTCGCGAAGGGCGACGAGCATTTCGCCCGCGTCGGCGTAACGATTTTCGGGATAGTAGGACAGCGCCTTGTTGATGACTTCGGCGGTGCGACCCGGAAGTTCCGGCCTGAGCGTGAGGATGGGGCGTATATTGCCGTCAAGAATCACTGCCGCCTGGTCCTTGCCCTTGAAGTCGTATAGAAGTTCCCCGGAAAGCATCTGATAGAATGTGGCCGCGGCGCTGAACACATCCGACTGTGGAAGCGCCTGGGTGAACTCGACCAGTTGCTCCGGCGGCATATAGGCGGGCGTTCCGCCTTCAGCGACGAGTGGAAGGAAATTGTCCACCATATTCGTCGACATGCGGCTGGTGAGGCCCATGTCGGACAATTTCGCCGTCATGCCGTCCTTGCCGCGGGCAAGGAGAATGTTTTTCGGTTTGACGTCCTTGTGGACGAGCGATTTTTCATGCATGTACGCAAGGCCTTCAAGCACCTCGACGAAGAGGGTCGCGGCTTCGCCGAAGTCGAGCCGCCCGTCGGGACTGCGCCGGATATAGTCGTCGAGATTGCCGCCTTCGGCGAACTCAAGGGCAAGGTAGGGGATGTCGTTGGCGACGCCGTTATCGAGATAGCGGATGATGTTCGGGTGGTCGAGCTGTTTCGTCACCTTGATTTCGCGGCTGAAAACCTCGACCGCGCGGGGTTTTTTTATGGTTTTGGGCAGAAGCATCTTCAAGGCCGCCTTCTCGCCGCTGTCGACCTTAATGACCTTGTACACGGCGCCGCGTCCACCGACGCCGATGCGGCCGAGCATGACGTATCCCTCGATTTCGGGGAAGCGACTGCCAGTCTCGGTCATCTTTCCGGTGGAGGGGCCGATCGCGGTCCTATCCTTGTCGTCGTCCGACTCGGAGCGGAAGTCGGAAGCGCCGCTAAAATCGCGATCCCTGACCGGTTTGACAAGGTGCTTGGCGCCGGAATCGAGCGCGGCCTTGAGCGCATCAATCGCCGCCTTGTCGTCGTCGTCTTCGCCTTCAATATTGAGCCGGAAAAAGCTGCCACCGGCGAGCACGGAATCGCCGTGCTTGATCGTGAGGAAGTCGACGATCGGTTTTCCAAACCTGCCGCCGTAGTGTACGTCGTTGACCACAAGGCCGTTTGTTGAGCCGAGATCGACAATGCGGACCCGGTCTTCGGAAATGTCCATGAGAAAATGCAATTGACTCGCGGCCGGATCCGCGGTCAGGCGGAAGTGGCAGCGGCTGTACCGGCCGAAAATGAATGCCGGGCCGCCATCAAGCTGAAAATTTTGTCCCGCCAACGGGCCGGACAGGCATTGCATTACGATTTTGGCCACGCAGAATTCCTATAGCGCTTTCGCGAATAGTTGCCCTATGGATCTAGCGCGTTCCGGTTGTCTCGATTGAGTCCGAAAACGCAACCGGCAAACCGACCCTTTCCGAAAACGCACTTAGGGCTTGTCAGGGAATAAATGTCGCACCGGGTCCTTTAACGAATGCGTTGTAGCTGCGTTTCCATAAAAAGTCGCTATAGTTATTTCCTGACAGGACCTTAATGAAAGCGCATTATGACCCTGTGGAGACGACAAGCGCGGAGCCGGGCGCATCGACCGCCATTTCGAATTCCCCTGCGCCGGCGGGGACGAGACACGCATGGCGCGCGGGGCAATCCGCCCTTTGTCCGCCGGACGATACCGCCATCGCCGTATCCAACGGAAAAACGATGAAAAACGTTTTGCCGGCATTTGGCGTTACAACCGCGTTCCCGGGTTCAAGATCCCATTTTCGTATGGAAAACACCTGGTTGTCGACCAGGGTTTTGGGAGTTGACTGCCGAACCGTCTTACATACCGGCGTGTCGGCGAACTTGTTGAGATTGGCGCACAACAGCGCATCCTTGAGGTTCAACTCCTTTTTCGGCATCCGGTTCCAATCGAATAAGCGGAAAGCGTACTCGGAAGCCTGCTGCACGGAAACAAGAAAAACCCCTTTGCCGACAGCATTGACGACTCCCGGTTGGATTGGCGCCCAAACCCCGGCCCTGGCGCCGACGCTGTGAAGAGAGTCGCCCAAGTTTCCGTTGAGTGCGGCGACGCTCACCTCTTCTTGGCTCATGAACTTGGAAAAGCCGTAAAAGATGCGCGCCTTCGGATCGGCATCGAGGATATACCAGAACTCCATTTTCCCGAGAGCGTCCGGGCCGAACCGGTATTGCGCGTAACCGGTGTTCGGGCTGACCTGGACGGGAAGGTCGTCGCCGGTGTCGATCAACTTCACCATGAGAGGAAAGCGGGAGTACTTGGCCGCAGTCCCTTGCCCGGCAATACCCACCGGGTCTTCGTCGTACAAGTCCTCGAGCGTCCGCCCCGCGTACCGGAAATTTGTTGCGAGGGACGCTTTTCCAGGCAGGCCGCTCAGTTCCCAGCTTTCGCCGATCGGAGGATCGACTTCGCCACCGAACCGGTCGACGAGGCGGCTGCCGCCCCAACTGCGGCGCTTCGCGATGGATTCAAAAAATATCGGCGCGTACATCGCGATTCCATCCCTGGCGACGACCCGAGCCCGTTCCATTCGCCGTGTCGTTTTCGTGAATGGCCGACCCCGCCGCGTCTGCGTTTTTAGCGCATTTTTAGAATCTTCGAGAATTTCTTGAAACGCTATAGTTGCCGCGTTCATGCCCGAAAACGCGACGCGGTCATGAAAACGCGTGTCCAGCGAAAACGGCGCGATTCCTGCTGGAATTACGCCGTTTTCACTGTAAACGCGGAATTACGCAAGCGTTTTCTTACTTCACCGTTCCGGTTTCCGGCACATACGGCTGCGCCGGGCGGATGACGACGTAGCCGTCGTTTGGACCGGGAACCGAGCCCTGGATGAGGAGCAGGTTCTTGTCCGGAATCACCTTCGCCAGCATAAGGCCTTTCTGGGTAACCCATTCGCAGCCCATGCGGCCGGGATTCGGGTGGCCCTTGACCACGCGCGCCGGGGTGAGGGAACCGCTCGAGCCGGGAATGCGGTGGTGGGTTTTGACGCCGTGGGTCGCGCGCAGACCGTGGAAGCCGTGGCGCTTGATGACGCCCTGGAATCCCTTGCCCTTGCTCTTTGCCGTCACCTGCACTTCTTTGACGTCAGTCCAGTCTTCGATCGTAAGCACCTTGCCGGCCTCGAGATCGGCGACCGGCTGTCGGAGCCGGATTTCGCGGATAAAGCGCTTTGCCGCATTGCCGGTTTTAGCGGCGTGGCCCTTGGCCGCCTTGGTCGCGTTCTTTTCCTTGCGGTCGTCGAAGCCGATCTGGTAGGCGTCGTAACCGTCCTTTTCCTTGGTCTTCAACTGGAGAATCGGGCACGGACCAGCCTCGACGACGGTGACGCCGACGCGCCTGCCGTCTTCAGTGAAGAATTGGGTCATGCCGATTTTTCTACCTAAAATGCCGCGCCACATATTATGAACCTCCTCATTATTGTCATCGGCTCCTCCCGGGCGGATGGACGGCTGTCGCTCTCTGCCGTCGCCGCGCCTTCGGAGGATGAAGCCGTCAAGCGGCCAAATCGATCCCGTCGACCGGGACGTTCCAACTCAAGAAGCGCCGTCCGCGGAGGGAGCCGGCACGCAACCCCGGTCAGCCGGCGAACTGCTTGACATTCAGGTCGACGCCGCGCGGCGGAACCACCCGGCTGATCGAATCCATCGTGGACCTGGTGAGCTCGGTGATATAGACGACCCGCTTGTGGGTCCTGATCTCGAACTGTTCGCGGCTCTTCTTGTCGACGTGCGGGCTGCGGAGCACCGTGTAGCGTTCGATGCGGGTGGGGAGGGGGATGGGACCGGAAACGCGGGCTCCACTGTTCTTGGCCGCTTCGACGATTTTGACGCACCATTTGTCCAGCATGTCGTGGTCGTAGGCTTTCATGCGGATGCGAATCTTTTCCGCCATTCGTCACTCCTTCATTTTAAAATTGATGATCAACAACCGGCAACGAACAGTCTGGAGATGCGGGATCGCGTCGGGGTGTTGTCGACAGGCTGAACCGCCATTCCGTCGTCGCCATCAACGTGACGGGGCATACCTCAAACTGTTCATTGTCAATTGTTCATCGTTAGTTGTTCTTATTCGACGATTTCGGTGACGACGCCGGAGCCGACGGTGCGGCCGCCCTCGCGGATGGCGAAGCGAAGCTGCGTCTCCATCGCGATCGGCGTGATCAGTTCCACGTTCATCTGCACGTT
>JAIRTL010000016.1 GCA_031254915.1 Planctomycetota bacterium | reverse complement strand
ATCCGGAATGGACGGGGAGTTGAGGGCGGAGAATTGAGAACGCCGTTGTGGTCAACGTATCCTGGAGAAGTGTTCCACCGCTTTTGCGAAGCCGGCGATAGTTCGTTCCGCGTCGCCGTGTTCAAGACCTTCGCGTACACAGTGATGGAGGTGCCCTTCCAATATCACCTGGCCGACCTTATGGATTGCGCTTTTAACCGCGATGACTTGGATAAGGATGTCTTCGCAGGGAATGTCCTCGTCAATCATCTTGTCAATTGCCTTGATTTGCCCCATAATTCTGTTGACGCGTTTGTGCAACGCGGGTGCGTCCATACATCGCCGCATAATCCGAAGCCCTCCGTTTCAACAAATAATCGTATTTCAAGTAGTGTACCAGAGGTGCTTGATTGGAACAAGTATATACGGGTATGGGTAGGAGTCCAGCAAAGTTGGCGACGCCATGACGTTGATTTCGTTCGCATCATCTCTTGTATAGCACAACCAAACCATCCCGAAGCAGCACTTCGCAGCAGTTGATTTCACCCACCCAAGGAATCATCCAACTCGCCAATATGGCCACACTTAAAAACTTTGCGAAACATCTCGGGATCTGTTTTCGCGATTTTCCTCAGTCCGCATAACTTCCAAGTCGCGCAGGATGTCGTCCATACTTACGTCTTTCAGCAATCCTTCGCGTTCTGCGGTGTAATCGCCTTCACCTGGCTCAAACTGACGGATGAAATAGGCCATCCCCACAGGTCCTAGTTCCTTAACCAATGCTTTCATGCCTAGCCTACGGATCGTTTGCGGGTTGCGGAAATCAGCGATATTAGCGTTCATTTTTTATTACCTCCATAAGCCAGGCAACCGGATTAGCCACAAGCAAATCAGTTTCAATGCGACCAGCCGCTTTTAGAAATCCGTCGTCTGTCGTCAATAAAACATCCATTTGCGAAAGCTCCGCCAATGCCAAATGAAGGGAGTCATATTGCTTCAAGCCTTTCTGTTGAAAAGACAGAGCCCGAGCCAATACTTCGTCAGTGATACGGAGCCTCTCTCCGGATGCCGCCGCATACAATGAACGTACCTTCCTCAGGTTAGCGGGGTTGGTCATTTTCAATAATTCCAAATCCACAGCCTCGCTATTTGCCAAATCCCACATCCCGTTCGGGCATCGCACCAAAATACTCAAAACAGCCTCCGACTCAAGGAAAATGCGATCCTGGCTCCCATCGTCGAAAGGACGACTCAAACAACAGGTAGCCATGTATAATTTCATGCGACCCTCCCTGTTATTATTGTACGGCACTGCGCCCTTACAATCAACTGACAAGGCGTAAACCGGCCAGATCCCTCATTCAGAACGTGCTTTTTCATTGCTATTTTCACCCGGATGCGCAAATTAGATCACGTTGCGGAGGGAGCGCCCTCCCGCCCGCGTTTCACGTGTCGCGCGGACCTGCACGGCGATCGACCGCACAATGAGGAGATTGGATGAAAGCGCTTCTCGTAGAGGACAACGCCCTGATCCGCAGGGTGGCGGGCGCCATGCTGGAAAAGCTGGGATACGACGCCGAATACGCCGAGGACGGCGCGCAGGCGGTCGAGAAATGCGCCGGCACGCTCTATGACGTCGTGCTTATGGATATGCATATGCCGGTGATGGATGGGGACGAAGCGGGGAAGCGGATTCGCGGGTTGCCGTCGCCGCACGGAGAAGTCCCGATCATCGCCGTCACCGCGACCGATAACGAGGACGAGCGCGCCAAGACGGCCGAATCCGGCATGAACGCGTTCCTCATGAAGCCGTTCACCCAGGAAACGCTCGCCGAGGCGCTTGCCGCCCTGACCCGCGATGGAGACGCGTAATGCAAAACGATCAGGAAATTCTCGCCGCGATCACCGAGTTGTCGCACGAATTCGGCGACGACAGATACGTCAGGGGCGGCGGCGGCAACACCTCGTGCAAAAACGAAAGCACGCTCTGGGTGAAACCCAGCGGCACTACTCTTCCCGCCATCACGCCGGACAAGTTCGTCGCCATGTCGCGCGCCCGCTTGAACGAACTCTACGACCAGACGTTCCCCGAAGACGACTCCGGACGCGAGAGCGCCGTCGTCGAATTCGTCGCCACCGCCATTCTACCGGAATCGGCCGGGCGACCGTCCGTCGAAGCGCCGCTCCACAACAGCTTTCCGCAGCGGTACGTGGTTCATACCCATCCCCCGCTCGTCAACGGCATGACCTGCGGTCGCCACGGCGAGGAAGCCTGCGCCAAACTCTTCCCCGACGCCCTCTGGGTGTCGTTCGCCGAACCCGGCTATACCTTGTCGAAAATCATCCGCAAGGCGATGGCGGACTATGAAAAGCGGAACGGCCGGGTTCCGGACAAGGTCTTTCTCGGCAATCACGGCGTGTTCATCGCCCACGACGAAGCGGACGGCATTCGCGCCCTTTACGACGAAGTCATGACCACGATCGGCAAGGCGGCGGAAAAGGCGGGCGTATCCGGTCTTCCGGAAACAAAGGAAATGCCGGACGATGAAGCGGTCGCGGAAGTCCGCGCCGCCGTGGCGGAAGCGCTCGGCGACGACGCCAGGGAATTCGCCGTTGCCGGCTGGTTCAAGGTTCCCGCCGGGGCGATCTCACCGGACCACATCGTCTATGCCCGCTCGTACCCCTACGCCGGCGAACTCGCAACCGCGTGCCTGAAGAAATATCATGACGAACGCGGCTAC
>JAIRTL010000091.1 GCA_031254915.1 Planctomycetota bacterium | reverse complement strand
AAGTAGTATGGCGTCTTGGCCTTGCCGTCCCGCTTCCATTCGTAAAACCCCGTCGCCGGCACAAGACAGCGCCGCTTCCTGAAGGCATCCCGGAAGGTCGGCTTCTCCGCAACGGTCTCAACCCTGGCGTTAATGGTCCGAACGCCGACCGATACATCCTTCGCCCAGGATGGAATCAGCCCCCACCGCAACCCATCCATCACCGGGTGGCCGTCGCGACCGACAAGCGCCACCGGATGCTGCCCGTCCCGCGCCGGTCGTCGGCGCATATCGTCGGTCTGTCCGTGGGCTTTTGCCTGATCCCCTGGACAAAGCGCCGGTTGCCTTCCTCGAGTATCGTCAAGGCACCCCGCGGAGTGATCGCGGAAGCCGCTTCCGCCGAACGAAGGGACTGCGCGGTACAACACAGAATCATGAACAATGCCATGGCGCGCATAATCGCCCTCCGCCGTGTCTGTCAAAAACAAAACACGCCCCGAATGTTCGGGGCGCGGAAAGTTCAGGCGCGTTTCGCCAAGGCGATGATTTTGGCGATCGTCTTGTCCGAGAGAAAGTATGCCGCCGACAGGTCGGCGACCGTGCATCCCGCCCGGCGTTTCGCGACAATCCCCCTGTTGCTCGCCAGAAGCGCCCCCCGGATGCCGGTTTTGCCGCCCCAGGTCCGCTTCTCCCCGTATTTGCGGGGGACATACAGGTATGCGCCGTCAACGTGCCGCTGCACCTCGCGCAACAGAGCGGGCGGCAATAACTCGCCTGCGTTTATATAGCCCATTATGCTCTCCCGAATGGCAACGAGAAATGAGCAGGGGCTGTTGCTGCCAACCCATGTTGCTATGCAATAGCCCGTGCCATGCATAACGAACCGACGCCAGTAATTTCCGCATACCGCTCCTTATCCTGTTTTCATGGATCATGATGTTCTATCCGACGAATCATATCCCTTCGGCGCCGACCGCGCAATGGCGAAAACGCCGCCTGCGCGAGCTCCGGGCGCGATTTTTCTTTTCCGAAACAAAAACGAGGCGGAACGGGGAACCCGGCGAAGGCGTCACGCAATCCGCGAACGCTTCCGAATGGGGATGTTTCCGCTCCGCAGACGCCGGCTCAGGTCGTGAGAATGGGGAACCGGGCAAGCATGTTTTTCAGGTTGATGGCATCCCATGGAAGATGCTCGGCAATGCCATTCTCGACCGCGCCCGGTTCTCCGGCATATTGCGCCGCCGGCGCCTCGACCAGCGGCGAGCCGCTCTGGGGCGCGAGCCAGGCGAGAAGCCGCGCGCCGATGGAATAAGGCGGATTGGTTCCCCCTGCCATTGCGGCATGAGAAGGCGCAACGTTCTCTGGTCCGATTCGATCATGGCGGTCTCCTACTGCTCCTTCCAGACGAACAATACGCCCTGGTGGTTCGGATCGAGGGCCCTCGCCTCGTCGAGCGAACGCTCGCCGGCCCCGCGTTCGCCCAGGCCAAGCAGTCCAAGGCCCATGAGATAGCGGCAATAGGCGGCGTTCTTGCGGTTCAGGTCCTCCTCGAAAACGAGGAAGTCGGGCAGCGACACGGCGAAATAGTCGATTCGCATCGCGTCGTTCACATGTTTTTCGCCGTAGTCGAACAGCCTATGGAACCGCTTGTTCGCTTCGAAACGGTTACCCAGCCTGCGCCAGGCAAGGCCCTGGTAATAAATGGCGTCGGCGGGCTGGTCGTTGTAATACATGACGCCGGTCGGTTCGGCATCGCCCGCCGCCGCCGCCTCGAACGCCCTCCGCGCCGCGTCCGCGTCGCCCCGCCGTTCGTGCGCCAGGCCGAGGAGATAGTCTACCCGATTTTCCGCCGCGCCGGGAAGTTTGCCTTCGCCCAAATTGCGCGGATAGGTTTTCGCGGCGGCGAGATGCCCGAGCGCCGTGTCCGCGTCGCCGGCCTCGAGCGCCTGTTTGGCCAACTCCACATGGGCGAGAACGTACTGCCCCACGCTTTTCCCCTCGCCGCCTTCCCATGGGTGAAAACATCGCCCGGCGAGAAGCCGTAGCGCCTCCTCGTGGCGGCGGAGATTGTTGTGCAGGGTGACGAATTCGATATAGACGTCATCGCGCTTTCGCACCTCGTCCAAATGCCGGCCGAGGAACGCGAGCCGTTCCGCGTGCGGCGCCGCCGTTTTCTTGTAGAGCTGGTCCAGTTCGAACAGGATCCGGGCGTCGGATCGATCGAGCGAATACGCGTTTTCAAGCGCCGCGCGCGCGCGTTCCCATTCGCCCAGTTTGTTGGCGTAATACAGCGCCAAGTTGCGGAAGACGGTAGGGAAGGACGGGTCCTCTGCCGCCGCTCGTTCCCAGAGCGCGGCCGCGTCGTCGTGCCGGCGCGCGTCGTAGAAAAGGCAGCCGAGATAATACCTCGCCCGGGGCGCCTTGTCGAGCGCTGCGATGGCGGCTTCCAGCGCGAGCAGGCTGTGGAGCCGGTTCGGAAAACAGTGCTCCGACGACGATGCCTCGGCCGAGCGCCACGCGTCGAGCGCGTCGCGGTCCAGGCCGAGCTCCGCCTTGCACCAGCCCAGGTGGTAGCGAACCTCCGGATTGTCGGCGCCGCCGAGCGCCAGATACCGCTCGAGCATGGCGGCCGCCTCCTCCCATTCTCCCGCGTCCTCGTAGCCGGCGGCGAGTTCGAGATAATTCCGCGCCTCGCCGTTCATGAGCCGTTCGAACGCGCGCAGCTCCGTCCCGGCCGCGTCCCCCGCGCCGCCCGCGTCGAGGGCGAGCGCGAGTTCGTACCGCGCCATGACGTCGAGCGGATCGTCGGCGAGCGTATCGCGGCCCAACACGACAGCCTCCGCGTTTTTCCCGAGACGGCGTAGAATCGCGCCCTTGAGGTGGCGGGCGCGCGAATTCCGCCCGTTCGCGGCAAGCGATTGCCCGACAAGCGCGAGCGCTTCCACGGGATCGCCATCGATGAGCGCCAATTGCGCGAGCGTGAAATAGCCCTTGTCGCAGTAAGCCCCGTCCCAGGTCGCGCGGTAGAGGTGGTCGCGCGCCCCCGCGACGTCGCCGCGCAGCTTGAGCGTGAGGCCGAGGCCGTAGAGCGGTTCGCCGTCGCGCGGATTCGCGTTGTAGAGGCGGGAGCGCGCGACGGCGGCGCGGTAATGACGCTCCGCGAGGTCAAACCGCCCGCGCCGGAGCATGAGGTCGGCGTATGCCGAGTTGACCCGCATGTCGTCCGGGTCGCGCTTGAGCGCTTCGAGGTAATAGTCCTCCGGACGATAGGTGGCGTGGCGGTACTGTTCGAGATGGATGCCGGCGAGGTACAATTCCTCGTTGGTCTTGATGTCCCCGGGATCGCGCGCGGCTTTCGCCGGATCGGGGATGACCAGGTCCTTCGGCGCGGCCGGGGCGTAGTCGACAAGCGTCTTTCCGGCGGCGTCGGACACGGTGAGGCGGCATTCGCTTGCCGCGACGCCGGCAGGGAGGTCGAGACGCTTCTCGAACGTTTCGGCCGGGCGGAGGGCGACGGTTTCGTCGAGCAGCGCCAGGCCGGCGGCGGAGACGGCCACGCGCCAGCCCCCGGCCGGAACGCTCGCGTACACGCCGAGCCGGATCGAGGCGTCGACGACCTCGAACGCGGCGACGCATTCCTTCGTCGCGTCGGCGACCTGCCCGACCCGCTTGTACGGCATGAAATACTGGGAAAACGTCTTTGTCTCGCCGGGCTTGAGCCAGGTGAAATCGGGTTGGTTGTCGGTGTAGACGCCGGTCATGAGTTCGATATACGGCCCGTCCGAATCGGTGAGGTTGCGGTCCCAGGCCTGGCCGAAGTCGGCGTTGCCCCAGGTCCACTGCTTTTTCCCCGGCGAAATGTGGTGGTTGGCGACGTGGAGCAGGCCGGCTCCGACGCCGTAGTCGTAGCCGCCGACGAAATCGAAGTCCGAATGATAGGCCATGTACGAAGTGGGCACCGGAACGTTGCGGTAGCGGGCTATGTCCACGCCCTCGGAGTAATCCTGCTTGTAGTAGACGCCGGTGGCGATGGGGAATTTCGAGACGTCGCGCTTGCCGTGGTCGAACACGGCGTGGACGTCGGAAGGGAAAACGGAACGGGTCTTGTCGTTGACCGGCACGGCGGGATTGGCCCACCAGAGGAAGGACTGGTTGGTGAGGGTGCCGTTGTGGACGCGGCCCTTGATCTCGATGTACGCGCGATCGGGATAGAGCGTGATGCCGGCCATGCCCCGGGTGCCGTACATCCGGTCGGTCTCGCCGACCCACACGGTTTTGGAGCCATCGTCGTTTTCGACCAGTTCGTGGGAGACGGGGAGGAAGGTGCTTGGCCGGTGGTGCTGCGGCCAATTGAATTCTATGCCGCCCGAGATCCACGGCCCGGCGAGACCGACGAGCGCCGGCTTGACCACGTGGTTGAAGTAGACGAAATCGTAGTTGTTCGTCTTGTCGCGGGCGCGATGGATGCGGCCGCCGAGCTCGGGAAGAATCGTCACGGAGAGAAAATCGTTTTCGAGAACGACCGCGCGGTATTCCCGATCCTCCTTTTCATCGCCGATGCTTTCTATGGTCGGCAGCGGATAAACCTTGCCGGAGCTTCCCTGATAGACGCGCTTTTCCAGAAACATCGGATTCCTGTCGGGTTTGCCGACCGGATAGGTGGGGAAAACGACGCGTTCCTCCTTCATGACGACCGGGCTGTACGGCACGGATTCTCCTTTCACTGGCGGCGGTTTCGCCACAGAGGCGCGAAGGACACGGGAATTATAATGGATTATAGTGTTTTCAATAGCCTTCGCGTCTTCGCGCGGGCGTTTTACGCGGTTACGGCGTGACGTCCAACGTCCTGTCGCCGTCCCGCACCCGCACGGAACAGGAACCGAACGCGAGGGGCAGAACCTGGAGGCCGGCGGATTCGGTGACGTAGAAGCTCGGGGCCGGTTCCGCAGTCGGCACGACGAATTCGCCGTGCGGCACATGCTTGTTCACGACGTAGAAGCTCGCCTCGGGATCGTTGTACCGGGCGCGGAGACAGACGAGGTTCGTTTCCGCAAGCGCGCCGGCCCGGACTTTTTCCCTGAACTCGTCGACGAGACACGTGGCGAACACGAAGTAGAGCGGCCGCCACGAATCGAGGCCGAGGAGCCAGACGTCCTCGCCTTCCTCGTGATAGCCGAAATGGCGGAGCGTGGTCGCGCCGATCGTGGCGACGATGAGCTTGTGGCCGCCGAAACGCCCGTCCGTTTCATAGATCGGCCTGCCGAGATTGGTCCCGTCCACCGGTCCCGCGACGTCCTTTCCCGGCGCGATGCGATGAATCAACCCCTTCCCCTCCAGCGCCGACATCGTCTCCCGGTTCATTTCCGCCGCCTGAACGATCAATGATTGACCAGTCATACGCCTTCTCCGTTTCCGTCGCGGCTTCCCGCCGGCGCGGATATTCCGGGCGCGGGGCTGCCATGGGCGATTGCCGGCGGCGCCGCAGTGGCGCGCCCGCGGGCGTGGGCCGGCCGCTGTTCGAGCCGCTACTCGCCCGCCCTCGAGGAGGACGGCTTCCACTGCATGAACACGGCGCCGAGCAGGAGCAGGCCGGTGACGATCCGCTGCCAGAACGCGTTGATTTCGCCGTGCAGGTTGATGATGTTGCTGATGAGCCCGAGAATGAGCACGCCGAAAAACGTCGCGGTGACGCTTCCAACCCCGCCGGACAGCAAAGTGCCGCCGATGAGCACCGCCGCTATCGCGTTCATCTCCCAGCCTTCCGCGCCGATCGGCTGGCCCGCGCCGAGCCGGGCCGCGAGGATGATGCCCGCGACCGCGCAGAGAAAGCCGTTTATCACGTAGGTGAAAATCTTCACCAGCGGCACGTTCACCCCCATCATCCTCGCCGCCTCCTCGTTGTCGCCGATGGCGAATATCTGCCGGCCGGTGCGGGTCGAGGCGGAAAAGAAATAGAGGACCGCGAGGACGGCGAGAAAGATGACGGCGGGAATGGGAACCTGGAACACGTACCCCCGGCCGATGGCGATGAACGCCTTTTCCGCCCGCGGAACCGGGATCGACTTGATGTCGGTGAGGATGTAGGAGACGCCACGGAAGGTCATCATCGTCGCCAGGGTGGCGATGAACGGGACGATCCGCAGGCCGGCGACGAGCAGTCCGTTCACCGCGCCGAGGACGAGCCCGAGCGCAAGCGTCGCCGCGACCGCCGCGACCGGACCGCGCACCGACAGATAGGCGGCCGCGACCGAACACAGGGCGGTCAGCGCGCCGACGGACAGGTCGATGCCGCCGCCGACGATGACCATGGTCATGCCGAGGGAAATGACACCGATCATGCTGGTCTGGCGGAGGATGTTCCGGATGTTGAACAGGTTCATGAACACCTCGCCGTACATGATCCAGGCGAGGAGCATGAGGACGGCCACGAAAAACGCGGTTCGCGCGGTGCGGTGCCGAACAAGGTCGAGGACGCGGGTCATGTCATTTTTCCTTCTGCACCGACAGGGCGACGACGATGATGACCGACTTGATCACCAGCGAATAGGCGTACGGGATGTTGTTCATGTTCACCATGGTGGTGATGGCCTGCATGGTGAGCGCCCCGGCGAGCGTGCTCACGATGCGCACCTGGCCGCCGCGCATCGGGGTGCCGCCCACCGCCACCGCCGCGACGCAGTCCATCTCCACCAGCCGGCCGAGGTTGATGGCGTCGGCCGACGCCAGGCGCGCGGTCTCGAAAATGGCGGCGAAACCGGCGAGGAAGGCGTTCACCGCGTAGACGACGAGAATGACGAGAAAGGCGTTCACCCCCACCAGCCGCGCCGCACGGAGGTTGTCGCCCACCGCCTGAAGGTAGACGCCGAACACCGTTTCCTTCACCAGCAGGTACACGGCGATCACCGCCACGGCGATGAGGACGATGTGGATGGGAACGACGCCGAACACCTGGTACAGCCCAAAGTCGACGAGGTTCGAATCGTAGAAGGTGACGATCTTGCCGTCGTTGATGACCGCCGCCGCGCCGCGTCCGACCATCATCGTCACCAGCGTGACGACGATCGGCTGGAAGCCGAACTTGCCGACGAGCAGGCCGTTGAACAGCCCCACGCAGAAGGTGACGGCGAGCGCCGCGAGGGACGCGGCGAGAATGCCCCAGCCGGCGTCGAGACTCAGCTTCGCGAAGATGATCGAGCCGATCGCCATCACCGATCCGACCGAGATGTCGATGCCGCCGGTGGCGACCACCATCGCCATGCCGAGGGACATGATGATGATCGGAAACGACTGGAGCAGCATGTTCCACGCCGTGCCGAGGCGAAAGAAGTTCGGCGTGGCGAGCGCGTTCACGGCGAGGATGAGAAAGAGGACGATGAACGCGCCGTAATCCCGCAGCATCTCGGGCGCGCGCCGTCCCGGCGCCTCCTTTTGCAATGTCCGCATCAATGTCCTCCCGCTATCGCGGCGATGACCGCGTCCTCGGTCATCGCGTCGCCCTCGAGCGAGGCGACGTTCGTCCCGTCGCGGTAGACGAGGATCCGGTCGCAGGTCTGGATAAGCTCCTCCCATTCCGAGGACACCATAAGCACGCTCATGCCGTCGGCGGCGAGCCGCCGGACAAGGTCGAGAATCTCCGCCTTCGCGCCGACGTCGATGCCGCGCGTCGGCTCGTCGAGGAGGAGGAGGCGGGGCCTGGTGGCGAGCCAACGCGCGAGAATCGCCTTCTGTTGGTTGCCGCCGCTCATGTTTCTGATCGGCTGCAGCGGCGACGACGCCTTGATGTTCAGCTTGCCGATGTATTCGCGCGCGAGCGCGAGCTTGCGCGGCAGGGAGACTATCCCCTTCCAGCTCAGCTCGCGGATGGAAGTGACGGCGATGTTGTCCGCGACGCTCATGCTCGGCATGATGCCCTCGACCTTGCGGTCCTCGGGGCAGAACGCGAAATGGCGGCGGATGGCGTCGCGCGGCATGGCGAAGTGCGCTTCGACCCCGTCGACGCGGATGACCCCGGCGTCCGGCCGGTCGGCGCCGAAGAGCATCCGGAGCGTTTCCGTCCTCCCCGATCCCAGGAGCCCGGCGAGGCCGAGGATCTCGCCTTCGGCGATGTCGAAGGTAAGCCCCCTGACCCGCATCCCGCCCCTGACGCCCTCGAGCGAACAGATCTTTCTCGCGCCCGTCGCGACGCCGGCGCTCCGCCGCGCGCGGACGACTTCGGAAGCGTCGCGGCCGATCATCATCGAGACAAGGGAATACTGGTCCAGTTCCCCGACCGGACGGCGGCCCACGAGCCCGCCGTCGCGGAGCACCGTCACCGAATCGCAGAGCTCGAACACCTCGCGCAGTTTGTGGCTGACGAAAAGAAAGGTCATGCCACCCTCGCGCAGGGAGCGGATCAGCGCGAACAGCGCCGCTATCTCGCCCTCGTTGAGCGAGGAGGTCGGTTCGTCCATCACCACGGCCTTGCAGTCGAACGAAAGCGCGCGGGCGATGGCGACCATCTGCTGCTCGGCGGTGCTGAACCGGTTGAGCGGCTTGTCGACGTCGATGTCGAGGCCGAGCCTGGCCAGCGCCCTGCCGGCGCGGTCGCGCGCCTCGCGCCAATCTATTTTCCGGAGGGGGCCGGTCTTTTCCCTGGCGAGCGCGATGTTCTGGCACACCGACATATTGGGAACAAGGTTGATTTCCTGGTAAATGGTGCTCAACCCCAGGGACTGCATGTGAAACACCGAGCGCGGTTCCACGATCCCGCCGTCGAGCCGTATTTCGCCCGCGTCGGCCCGGTACATGCCGGTGAGGATTTTTATCAGCGTGGACTTGCCCGCGCCGTTTTCCCCCATGAGCGCGTGGATCTCGCCGCGCTCGATATGGAAATCGACGTCGTCGAGCGCGACGACGCCGGGAAATTCCTTGCGGATGCCGCGCATTGCCACTATCGGGTCGGTCATGACGGCCTCAATTCTCTCATCTCCCGGGACGCAGTGATGCGGATAGTTGTTGCGATATGGAAACACAGAGAGCCCAGGGGACACGGAGAACACAGAGTTGTCTGAACTGTTCTCCGTGTCCTCCGTGAACCCCGAGTCCCCTGTGTCACCTATAACGGTGGCGGCGTCAGAACGATTCGGGCATATACTCGACAACGTTTTTCTTGTCGATCACGTAGCCGGGGTTCTGGATGTAGGTCGGCATCGGTTCGCCGGCGAGCACTTTTTCGACCGTGTCGAAGGTGGTGGGGCCGAAGAACGGGCTGCAGAGGACGGTCGCCTCCATCTGGCCGCGTTCGATAAGCTGGGCCGCGTCGCGGAAGCCGCCGATGCCGACGATGCACACTTCGCCCGGCTTGCGGCCGGACAGGTTCAGGGCCTGCAGCGCGCCGATGGCGCATTCGTCGTCGTGGCCGTAGACCGCGTCGATCGCGTCGCCGTGGGCCTGGATGATGTTTTCCATCGCCTTCTGCGCGACCGAGCGGGTGAACTCGCCATTCTGGGTGGAGATGATCTTGAGGTTCGGATGCTTGGCGATCTCGTCCTCGAATCCTTTCTGCCGCTCGATGGCGACGGAGGAGCCGGGAACGCCGGTGATCTGGACGATGTTCGCGTTCTTGCCCTTGAACTTGTCGGCGATCACCTTCGCCGCCTCCTGGCCTTCCCAGATGAAGTTGGCGCTGATGCAGGTGACGTAATCCTCGCCGGGCTCGCCCTGGGCGCTCCGGTCGACGAGGATCACCGGCACCTCGGCCTCTTTGGCGGCCTGGAGCGCGGGAGCGAGGCCTTCGAATTCGCGGGGCGCGATGATGAGAATGTCGGGCCGGCGGTTGAGAAGGTCCTCGACGTCCGAGACCTGCTTGGCGGTATCGTCGTTGGCGTTGGTGTAGAGCAGCTTATACCCGCGTTTCGCCGCCTCGTCCTGGATGCTTTTCGTCTCGGTGATGCGCCAGTTGTTTTCGCTGCCCATCTGCGAGAAGCCGACGACCACCTCGCCCGCGCGGACCGATATCGCCAGCAGCATGAGCGCCGACAGCAGGAACAGATGCTTTCTCATGGATCAACCCTTTCTCTAATAGCCTCTCGGCCGCGCTCCATCCGGATCACCCGATCCGAAGGAAGGGCGCGCCAAAAAATCCGCCGTGTTGAATTGGCGGTAAAGGGAGCAAATTACGTGCCATAGAAAATGAATACTTAATTATAGCGGAATCGTCGTGAAATTGTGATTTTCAGTTTAACCGCAAAGGCACAGAGCATATTAATGAATTCATGATTCTCTGTGATCTCCGTGGCTCTGTGGCTTGCGGTTTTGAATTCACATTTCCATTCCGCTTCGAGTGTAATTGTCTATTATTTCTGGAGTTTTGCAAAAGCCAGTTATTAGTCGTCGTTTTTTGCATTCGGACTGCAATTATTGCACTCGCGCCGGGTCGGGTTCGGCGGCGAGCGGAAGCCGGAGCGTGAACTCGCATCCTCCTTTCGGGATGTTCCGCGCGGCGATGGTTCCGCCGTATTTTTCGACAATGCCGTACACCACGTACAAACCGAGTCCCTGGTGGGCGCCCTGCCCTTTCTTCGTGGTGACGAAGGGAAGAAAAACATCGTTCGGGTTGTCCAGCTTGATGCCCGGTCCGGTGTCGGCCATGACGATTCGCGCCATGCCATCGGCCGATTCGTCCGCGCCGACCGCGACCTCGATCGCGCCGTCGCCGGCAAGCGCGTCGATGCTGTTCCGCAACAGGTTGAGGAACACCTGCCTGAGCTCGTTCGGGTCGACGGCCAACCGGAAGGGGCCGCCCTCGGCGCCGCACGAGAAATCGACGCGGGCCGGGCTGACGTGCACCTTGAGCAGGTCGAACAGTTCGGCGAGAAGTTCCGCCGGGTCTACGCCGGGGTACTCCCCCGACCGGGCGGACGACTGCGCCACAAGGTTGTTGACCAGCCGCTGGATTCGCCCGACCTCCACGCCCATCTTGTCCACCGCCTTGCGCGCGTCCTGGCCGAGCGGCTCCTCGTCGAGATAGTTGAGGTAGTTGCCGATGATCTCGAGCGGATTGTTGACCTCGTGCGCGACGCCGGCGGCGAGAAGCCCCACGGACGCGAGTTTTTCCGACATGACCAGCCGCCGGCGCAAATCCTCGCGCACCGAAACGTCCTCGATCACCACCATGCTGCCGACCCGCGCGCCGTGTTCGCGGATCGGCTGGACGCGCACGTCCACGAGCGGTCCGTCGACGCCGCCGATGCGCAAGCCGTGCAGTTCCGCCGGGTCGTCCGACTTCGCGGCTTCGGAGACGAAAAGGCGCAATCGCCGGCTGGCCTCGCCGGGGAAGGGTTCGCCGCCGCCATCCGCGCCGTTCGGGAACAGGCTCCGGCCGCGCAGGTTGACGAACCGGGCGCGCAAGTCGTTGTCGAGCACGAAAACGGCGGTGGGGAGGTCGTTGAGCATCGCGCGGGTGTAGCGCATGAGTTCGCGGAACGACTCCTGGCTCGCGAATTCGCCGTCGAGGCTGTCGAGCTGGTCGTAGCAGAGGCGGATGAGGTTGAGCCGTTCCATCCCGCCCGTCCGCCCGGTGAGGATCGCCCTGCCCTGGCGCATGACGGTGATGTCGTCGGCGACGGAGATCGCGTCCTCGATTTTTTGCGTGGCGACCACCACGGCCATTCCACCGTCCACCCGCTCGCGGATCATCGGCATGACGATCCGCCGCCAGTCCCCGACCTCGTCCATCACTTCGTCGAGGATGAGAAGGCGCGGTTCGCGAAACAGGTGCGAAAGCACGTCGGACGCGAGCCAGTAATCGCGGGGAAGGTCGCGCATCTGCCGGTGGAGGGGCAGGTCGACGCCGTACCGGTCCAGCCAGTCGCGGATCGTTTTCTCGCAGTTGCGGCGCGGAAACAGGCCGAGCCACCACGGCCGGCGGCCGGCGACCAGGTTTTCGAGCACGGTGAGGCGGGGAAACACCATGGGGGGATTGGCCACGCGGGCGATGCCGAGCTCGCGGGCCTTTTTCGGGGTCAACGACGGATAGAGCGTTCCCGCCGCCGCGATCCGCCCGGACGCGGGGACGAGCAATCCGGCCAGCGCCGAGCAGAGCGTCGATTTGCCGGCGTTGTGCATGCCCACGAGCGCGTGTATCCGTCCCGGCGAAGCGGAAAAATCCATGCCGCGCAGCACCGGATAGTCGCCGTGGGAGAAGAAGAGGCCGCGCGCGCCGTACCACGGCGACGCCGCATCAGATATCATACCGATCCAGCTTGTAATACAGCGTCCGCACGCTGATGCCCAGCCGCTTGGCGGCGGCCTTGCGGTTTCCGCCCGTCTGTTCCAAGACCTTCGCTATCATGTCCCGTTCCGCGTCCTCCAGCCTACCGGAGCGCTTCGTCGGGCCGTGGCGGAGCGAACGCGGGAGATGCTCGCGCTCGACCACGTCGCCCGGATTGAGCAGCGCCGACGCCTTGACCACGTTGCGAAGTTCCCTGACGTTGCCGGGCCAGGGATAGGCGACGAGCGCGTCCATCGCCTTCTCCGAGAACCGTTTTTCCACCCCCTCCACCATCGCGAGGAAATGGTCCACGAGAAGCGGGATGTCCTCCGGCCGGTCGCGGAGCGGCGGGACGGCCAGCTCCACGCCGTTGAGGCGGTAATAAAGATCGAGGCGGAACGCGCCGTCCCGGCCCATGGCTTCGAGATCCTTGTTGGTGGAGGCGATGACGCGGACGTCGACGGCGGTCTCCGCCGACCCGCCGACGCGGCGCACCGTCCCGTCCTCGATGACCCTGAGCACCCGCGCCTGGGTGGCGAGCGACATGTCGCCGATTTCGTCGAGGTGGACCGTGCCGCCGCCGGCCTGTTCGAAAAAGCCCTTGTGCTCGGCGACGGCGCCGGTGAACGCGCCCTTCGCGTGTCCGAACAGCTCGCTTTCGGCGAGCGAGTCGTTGATGGCGGAGCAGTTGATCTGCACGAGCGGGCCGTTCGACCGGCGGGACCGATCGTGCGCGTATTCGGCGAGCAGTTCCTTCCCCGACCCGCTTTCGCCGGTGATGAGGAGCGGCAGGTCGCTGTCCGCGACGCGGTCGGCCTGGAGAAGCAGCCGGGCGATGGCGCCGTTTTCGGCCGCCACGATTTTTTGCTGCGTGGCGCCGGCGGCCGGCGCATGCGGCGAGTTGCCCTTCGCCGCCACCGCTTCGGCGAGCACCTGGCGCAGCTTCTTGAAGTTGAGCGGCTTGGAGAGAAAATCGTACGCGCCCATTTTCACCGCGCTCACCGCCGCCTCGAGCGTGCCGTAGCCGGAGATGAACACCACCGGCAGCCCCGGCTTCACCTCGAGCAGGCTCCGCATCGCGTCAAGGCCGCTTTCCGATCCGAGCGACAGGTCGATGACGGCGGCGTGGACGTCGTTCGCCCGCGCCGCGCGGAGCGCCTCCTCCCGGTTCGCCGCCCACAGGCACGCGACGCCTTCACGCTGGAAATTCATTTCCAGGCTCTCGAACACGCCTTCGTTGTCGTCGACGATCAGCAATGGACCGGTCCTCGCCGCGCTTCGCATCGGGCATGGTTCCTCGGGTACGGGTGGAATGCGCGCCAGTATATCCCCGCCGGGACCGCCGGTCCATCACTTTCGCGGCTCCCGCCGCGCCGGGCCGTCTAGCGTACGGCGCGCGTCCGCGCGTTTCTCACGCAATTCTGACATTTCCGTAATACTCGCCTCACACCGATCCGCTACACTTTTTGACGCCGAAGAGAACGATCCGCCCATTTTTCGGCGACCCGACAAAGGCCCGGTCTATTTGAAAAGGGAAAACCGATGACGAACGCTCCGCGCCTCGGCGCTGACAGCCTGCCGCCTCGCGTCCCGCCTTTGCCTGGCGGGGGAGGCGCTCCCCCCTATCGGCGGGCGGCCGGCGTCGCCGGCGCGGTTAACTCGGCCGGTTACGACACGCTCAACAGCCTGCTCACCTTCTGGTCCGAAGCTTTTCGCGCCATATATCCCAACGTCGCGGTGCAGGTGGAAGGCAAGGGATCGTCCACCGCGCCGCCGGCGCTGGCGGCCTGAGCGGCGCAGATCGGGCCCATACCCCGCATGATGAAGGATTCGGAGATCGAGGATTTCGAGAGAAGGCGCGGGTTCAAGCCGACCCCGATCGCGGTGGCGATCGATTGCCCCGCCGTCTACGTCAACAAGGACAACCCGGCGGAAGGCCTGTCCCTCCCGCAGGTGGACGCCATTTTCTTCTCCACCCGCAAACTCGACCACGAGGACATATCAAACTGGAGCCGACTTGGGTTCGCCGGCGAACGGGCGGACAGGAACATCAGCATGTACGGCCGCAAAGCCGCCTCCGGGACCTACGCCTACTTCAAGGAGACCGCGCTCGGCAAAGGCGATTACAAGGACTCGGTGAAGGAACAGCCGGGATCGGCCGCCGTGGTGAACGGCACCGCCGGCGACCGGGCCGACATCGGCTATTCCGGGGTCGGGTACGAAACGTCCGAGATCCGCGTCCTGCCGCTCGCGAAGGTTGATGGCGACGCATTCGTCGCTTCCTCGCCAACGCCATGGACGGAACCTACCCCCTCTCCCGCCTCCTCTACATCTATGAGCCGAAGGACCCGGAACAGCCGCTTCCGCGCGCCACGCTGGAATTGGTGAGATTCATCCTTTCCCGGGAAGGCCAGGAACTGGTCGAGCGCGACGGATACGGCGCATTGCCGGCCGGCGGCGGCGCGGACCTATTCTATTTCTTGACGTACCCGATCCTGAACAGCGAGAACAGGATCAGCGTTCGCCGGACGCCGTTTTTCTCGCGCCGGAACAGGTATTGATAGAGCGGCCTGCCCGTGGACCCGGGGAGCCTGAGGCAGGAAAACAGCGTGACTTTTCTCACGCCGTTCATTTTTTCGCGCCGGTATATGTATTCGGAAAGCGGACGCTTTCCGCGCGCGCGCAGGGTGCAGTAGTACAGCGCTTTCGCGAACTCCCTGTCGTCCAGCATCGCGTGGATGCGCGGGCTGAGCGTCAGTATCGCGTACATCTCCCCGAGGGACGCCCGCTTGACCATGATCCGCGCGATGCTCGCCAGTTCCGGCGGC
This sequence comes from Planctomycetota bacterium, assembly GCA_031254915.1. Lineage (GTDB taxonomy): Bacteria > Planctomycetota > SZUA-567 > SZUA-567 > SZUA-567 > JAIRTL01. Next base: position 11,742 of record JAIRTL010000091.1, on the reverse strand, counting down.
GTCGGCCGGTCGGGAAAATAGCGGTCGAGGACCTCGACCGCCATGCGCAGCCAGCGGATGTTTTGCTTCGAAATGTTGCCGCCGTGCAACCGGTAGTACAGTCCGGCCCTGTCGTCGATGCGGAATTTCAGATCCTGCCGCCGCCGCATATGCAGAAACAGCTTGGTCCGCAGGACGAAGTCGTCGTTCAAGAGATCGTCGTCGAAACCGCCCGCCGCGTCGACGACGCTTTTCCTGAACACCGCGTTCTGGATGTAGAAATTCGAGAGCCGCGAATACTCGAGTTCGAGCAGGTCGTCGGCGGTCCGTATCGAATCGTCGAGGAACGACTGTTCCTCCTCCCCGAGCATGTCGCCGTTCTCGGCGATCGTCAGGTAGCGCCTGGAGGCGACGAAGGCGAGGTCGCCGTCCTTCTCCAGCAAGGCGATCTTGTCGGCGATCGCGGTCGGCGGGAGCGCGTCGTCGCACGAGATGAAAACGACATACTTCCCCGACGCCCGCCCGAGCATCGCCTGGAAATTCGCCCCCACACGGCCGGAATTGCCCTGCGTTATCACCGTCATCGGCCTGGGGCTTTTCCCCGCCATGCCCTCGAGCATCGCGGCGCTGCCGTCCGGCGAACCGTCGTCGAGGGCGAGGACTTCGATATTGGGATAGGTCTGGCTCCAGACGCTGGCGAAGTGCGCGTCGAGGAAGCGGGAATGGTTGTAGCAAAGCGAGCAGACGGAACAGAGGGGTGGGGTTGCTTCTTCGGCTGTCATAAAACCTCGTCAACGGGCGCAGCAGGCTCGCCTATGGCACGGCCTGACAGGTCAGTCGCTTTTGGTGTACCGGTATTTGAACCGCGAGAAAAGCGTGATTGTCCGCGCATCGCCGTCCTTTTCCCGTTTGTACAGGTAGTGGTGCCACAGTCTCTTTTTGGCGGTCCGAAAGGTGAACAGGGAAAACAGCGTGACGGCGCGGACGCCGTCGCGCGTTATCCGGTGATAGAAATATTCGTGAAGCGGTTTTTTTCCGCACGCCTTCATGACGCAATAATGCAGCGCCTTCTTGAATCGTTCGTCGTCGAGCATGGCGTATACGCGCGGGCTCATGGTCAACAGCGCGTACGCCTCCTTGAGCGTCGCGGTTTTGATCATTCCCTGGACAAGCGCCTTGAGCAGAGGCGGATTCGGGCGCTCCGGAAAATACCGGTCGAGCGCCTGCAGCACGAGGTGCATCCACCGCAGGCTCTGTTTTGAGATGTTGTTCCCATGCACCCTGTAGAGAAGTCCGCAATCGTCGAGGATGCGGAACGAAAGCCGGGAATGCTGTTTCATGTGGTTGAATATCTTGATGCGCAAAATTATGTCATCTCCGAACAGATCTTCGTCATACCCTCCAACCGCATCCGCGATTTCCTTACGGAATACCGCGCTTTGAACATAGAAAGTCGCGAATCGGGTGTATTCGAGTTCGAGCAAGCCATCCGCCGTCCGCGCGGCCTCGTCGAGCTCCCGTTGATTCTGCTCCGCGCTTTCCCGTCCATTTTCGTCGATGAGGCGAAAACGTCTGGAGGCGACGAACGCCAGGCGATCGTCCTTCTCCATCTCCTTGATTTTCGGGGCGACGGCGTTTTCCGGAAGCACATCGTCGCACGAAATAATCACGACATACTTTCCTTTGGCGCGTCGAAGCAATTCGTTGAAGTTTCCCGGAACATTGCCGGTATTGCCCTGTTGTATCACGGTCATCGGGCGGGGGCTTTTTTTCGCCAAATCCTCCAGCATCGCGGCGCTGCCGTCGGGCGAACCGTCGTCGAGCGCGATGATCTCGATATCGGGGTAGGTCTGGTTCCAGATGGCGGCGAAATGCGCGTCGAGGAAACGCGAATGGTTGTAGCACAACGAACAAATGGAGCACAACGGCGCGTCAGGAACTGTATGCATTCACCGCTCCAATGACGCGCAGGACCTGCCCGGGAGTCATGACCGGGCTTATGGGCAACGACGCCACTTCCCGGTGGATGCGCTCGGTTATCGGCAATTGCATCGAGTTCCACTCGCTGTATGCCTTCTGTTTGTGCGGCGGGGCGGGATAGTGGCACTGCGCCTGCACGCCGTTTGCCTCGAGGTGGCGCAGCAGCGCGTCCCGGTTTTTCGCCCGCACGACAAAGAGGTGCCAGACATGGTCCGCATCCGGATGCGTCGCGGGAAGGACGATGTCGTCGTTCCGTATCGACTCGAGATACGCTTTCGCGATCGCGCCGCGCTTGCGGTTGTCGTCGTCGAGATGCCGCAATTTCACGCCGAGCACGGCGGCCTGGAGCTCGTCGAGCCGCGAATTGACGCCTTTTTCGGCATGCTCGTACTTGACGCGCGCCCCGTAATTGGCGATCGCCCGCATGCGGTCGTACAACTCCTCGTCGTTGGTGGCGATCCCGCCCGCGTCGCCGAGGGCGCCGAGGTTCTTGCCGGGATAGAAGGAAAACGCCGCCGCGTCGCCGAGGGAGCCCACGCGCTCGCCCTTGTGGCGCGCGCCGTGGGCCTGGGCGGCGTCTTCGATGATTTTCAATCCGCGCCGCCCGGCGATGGCGCGGATCGGGGTCATGTCGACGGGCTGGCCGTAGAGATGGACCACGAGGATGGCGCGCGTTTTCGGGGTTATCGCCGCTTCGATCAGGCCTGGATCAATGTTGTACGTTTCAATGGCCGGTTCGACAAGGACCGGAACGCAGCCGTTCCTGGTGATCGCGAGAAGCGTGGCGATATAGGTGTTGGCGGGAACGATGATCTCGTCGCCCGGTCCGAAGCCGTATCCCCGTATTATGATGTCGAGCGCATCGAGCCCGTTCGCCACGCCCAAAACACGGCGGACTCCGCAATAGGCCGCGAACTCGGCGCAGAACGCCTCGTTCTCCCGGCTTTGCAAATACCAGCCGCTGTCGAGCACCCGCTTGACGGCGGCGTCGATTTCTTCGCGAAAACGCTCGTTGATCGCGTGAAGGTCGAGAAACGGCACCATGATTGCGTTCATCGGACAAGGCTTTTCGCGGGATTTCCAGCAACCGTCGCATCGTCCGGCACGTCTTTCGTGACAACGCTGCCCGCGCCAACCACCGCGTTGCGGCCGATGGTGACGCCGGGCAAAATGGTCGCGTTCGCGCCTATGGAGGCCCCTTGCTTCACCAGTACCCTTTCCACTGCAAAATTCACGTTTCCCGATTTCGGATGCTTGTCATTGCAGAATGTCGCGTTCGGCCCGACGAACACGTCGTCCTCAAGCGTAATCCCATCCCATAACTCCACGCCACTTTTGATCGTCACATTATTCCCGATACGCACATCGTTTTCTATAAACACGTGTGAACAAATATTGCAGCTTTCGCCGATTACAGCGCCTTTCAAGATAACGCAATATTGCCAGACTCGGGTATTGCGCCCAATGTTTATGGACATAACATCAGCAAGGGGATGAAGATAGTCCACATACATTCTATTGTCTAGACCGCGAGACGTCTCCCCCCCCCTCTCCGCCGATGCCTGAACAGCGGGTCTCTTGACGACGTTCCTTTTTTAAAATTATCTTGAATCCATCGATCCCCGATACAATAAACTCCTCAGCTCGTTCTATGCATTCGTTGCGCCCGATCCTTTCCTTCGTCAATGTGGACGATTCGATCCTGCTTCCCGATATCGCCGGAAGTTGATATTCGGGAAATATAAGCGCCCGTATCTGGTTGTGGATTTCAAAAGATGTTTTTTTGAAATCTATTTCCATCGCATCGTAGCGAATGAATTTCTTCGAAAAATATGTCGCCCGTAAAGCAGGCTGGGGTTTCATCTCAAACCCGCCGCTTAAAAGCGAAGATATATTTTGCTTGAACAGGGTTATCGCCTCGTCGATAAACTTGAAGTAGAGCGCTCGCGAGGTATCGTTGATGCCTATCGGAAATTCGCGCATTGCGATAACGTCGCCGGTATCTATGCCGTCATCAATATGGTGCAATGTCACACCGCTTTTCGACTCACCGTTCAAAAGCTGAATATAGGACATCCCCACGCCTTTGTATGCCGGCAAAAGCGAAAAATGCATATTAAACAATCGATTTGAAGCGAACAGGGATGGCTTGATGATTCGTTCGTACTCAAGCGACAGGAATACGAGATTCTCAATAGAATACAACTCCTCAAGCGGCAACACGGCGACATGGAAATCCTTCGCCGCCTTTTTCAGAGACTTCTGCCATGAATCCACGCCCGTATCGACTTTATTGAGCGTCACGCATAGATCGGACGCAGGAATCGTCATCTCCCGCAATAGATACTGCAGGCCGTCGACAGCGATATTGTTTTTTCCGGCGATGCAAATGCGCATAGCATTTCCGTTCAGCATCAATCAAATTCAGGCGGTAAGAATGATGGATGGCGAGAGGCACGTTACCCCCGCTTCCCAATTTTGTCAGCGCCCGCGATCAGTCTCATAAACTCGGCGTAATCACGAATATAATCCGCCTCGTCGTACTGCTCGCTCGCCAGCACCATCACCACGCAGTCAGGGGAGAAGTTGGTGAACTCGCGCCAGATGTTGCTTCGCAGGTACAGCCCCTGGTTGGGATGCTGGAGCCGTATGGTCTTGCGCTCCCCGCCGTCGTCGAGGGTGAATTCGCAACTTCCGACCGGACAGAAGATCACCTGTTCCAGCGTTTTGTGCGCGTGCCTGCCCCGTACCGCGTGCGCGGTCGTGCCGTAGATGTAGTACACCCGCTTGATCGCGAACGGCACGTCCTTCAGCGCCTCAATGGCCACAAGCGAGCCGGTGTCGTCGCCGTGCTCGGCGAAATCGATGATTCGGTATTCCATCGTCAGGATTGCTTCCGGCGTTGTCCGGCGGAACGGAAAAATTCCGCGATGGCGCACATGGATATTCTATACCCCAAGAGGGCGCGGGGGTCAATCACTATGTCCATGCCCGGCGCGCCGCCGCATCCGACCCGCCGTCGGGGATTGACCGCGCGGCGCGCGAATGGTACATATGCCGACTCGGGGTAACGCGTCCGGATACGGCACGAGGAAAGAAAAAGACCATGAAGGGAATCGTTCTCGCGGGCGGAGCCGGTTCGCGGCTCCACCCCATCACCCTGGGCGTTTCGAAGCAGTTGCTCGCCGTCTACGACAAGCCCATGATCTATTATCCCCTGTCCATCCTCATGCTCGCCGGCATACGGGAGATACTCGTCATATCGACGCCCGGCGATCTTCCCGGCTTCAGGAAACTGCTCGGCGACGGCGCCGATTTCGGCGTCGAATTCGCTTACGCCGAACAGGCGCGGCCCAACGGCATCGCCGAGGCCTTCCTCATCGGGGCGGAGTTCATCGGCGGCGATTCCGTGGCGCTGGTGCTCGGCGACAACATTTTTTACGGCGCGAGCATGACGGGGATCCTGGCCCGCGCCGCGTCGCGGGAAAACGGGGCGACGATATTCGGCTATTACGTCCAGGATCCGCACCGGTTCGGGATCGTGGAATTCGACTCCGCCGGCGACGCGGTATCCATTGAGGAGAAGCCGGAGCGGCCGAAATCCCATTTCGCGGTGACAGGCCTGTATTTTTACGACAACTCGGTCGTCGAGATCAGTCGGAGCGTCAAGCCGTCCGCGCGCGGCGAGCTGGAAATAACCGACGTCAACAACGCATATCTGCGGCGCGGCGACCTGCGCGTCGAACGGCTGGGGCGCGGGTTCGCCTGGCTCGACACCGGCACCCACGACGCCATGCTGACGGCGGCGAATTTCATCCACGCGGTCCAGTCGCGCCAGGGGCTGCAAGTCGCCTGCCTTGAGGAGATCGCCTATCACAAGGGCTGGCTCGACGCAAGGGCGATCGTCGCCCGCGCGGACTCGATGGGCAGCACCGGCTACGCCGCCTATCTGCGGGCGTTGACCGGAAATGCGGATGGCGGATTTTCGGACCCGGCGGAGTAAACTCGGCTTGAAAGGCAACGCCACCAAACAGCGGAAAATCGCTTGACCACCCTATCGCGGCGGCGTCCCGAAAAGCATGCGCCTGAGGCGGCGACGCACGAATTTGAAAACGCCCATGTTTTGCCATTTCGCCAACCGCTTCTCTTTTTCACGCAACATCTTCATGTCCCCGTATCCCCGCACGACCGCCGCCGCCCAGTCGGGATAGGGATACCGCGTCTCGAGAACACCGGCGGGAACGATGCGCGCCAGATCCATGGTCAATGCGCCCGCCGGCGCTTCCGGCGTCCCGGTTCGGACCGGTTCGCCCGCGAACCGCATAACCGCCTCGGCCGCGTACTTGCCGCATCGCCCCTTCGGCACGTCGGCGAAAAGATAGTCCCGGTAGACGCGGCGCACCGTCTTCTGGTCCTCCCAGACGGCGGGATCCTCCAGCGTGGGCCGGATCGCCGCGCCGTCGGAGACGTTCGCGATATGGTTCCGGGCGTGGATGTCGGGGGAGAATGGTCCGGTAAACATGGAGAAAACGTCGTTGGGCATGTTGAGCAGCAGCACGTTGGCGTCCAGGTATATCGAGGCGAACATGCTGCCGCCGTAGTCGGCGATGACGAAGTCCGCCAAGTCGATCAGATGGGCGTTGTTGACGGAACCTTCGACAAGCCGGTGAAACGCAGCCGACTTCAAGCGCGCCACCTGTTCGGAAGGGGTCGCGGGATGCGGCTTGACGATCACCGAATAGGTATCGGTCAGCGCCGAGACGCTGTCGCAGTATGCGTCGATGGAGCAGACGTCGCCAAGCGTCGGCAGCCAGACGACGATCCGCCGCGCCGGGTCAAGCCCCAACCGCTCCGCCATTTCCCCGCGCGTGGGGGCGTTTTCGAACACGGCGTCGAGTCTCGGGTAACCGACGCCCGCCGTTTTGACGTATGGAAAAAGTTCGTCGAAAATGCGTTGCTGGTACGGTCCGTAACATAGTGCCGCGTCGAAATGCCTGTTCCACTCGCCGAAAACCCATTCCAGGTCGCCGAGCGAATACACCATGTTGATCTGCCGTTCACCCAACGCGCGCCTGCGCTTGAGCGGCAATCCACCCAGATGATTCGAAATGATGGCGTCGTAGGGTTGCGCGCGCTTCCCGACCGAATACGGATCGACAAGCGAATACCCGTCCGCCCGCAACGTCGCGGCATCGTCGTGACGCGTGGAATAATTTTTGGCGAAACACGCCAACAAGTCGACGTCGCACGGCAGCGCATCGACGATGGTTTTGTAATGATTGAAGATATCGCGCGAATGAACGACGAACGCCAGCCGCATGGCCGTCTCCGCTATCGCGCCCGCGCCAGCCAGGCGCGGGTGGTGTAGGGGATGGAAACGTCGTTTTTGCCCAGGCTATCGAGGTATTCGGCAATCGACTGGATGATGGCGGAAAATTTGTCCCCGGCTTGGCGGTGCAGCGTGGCGTGCGACCGCCACGTCTCCACGACCTGCGCGACTGTCTGCACATGCAGCGCCGCTCCTTCCACCGGCAGCGCGTCGTCGAACAAGCCCGACTCGCGGATCACGGCGGACTGGTCCTCCCTGCGCGTTCCGTAGCCGTATTCGGGAATCGCCCGCTTGATGATGTGCTCGATCTCGGCCTGGATCGGATCGTCGAGGTCGCGGTGGTTCCACATGCAGATGAACCAGCCTTTGGGCCTGAGAATACGGTGCGTCTCGTCAAGCGCCCGCCGCCGATCCACGACATTGAATGACGAACCGAAGCTGACTAGATCGAACGCGCCGTCCGGCTGCTTCGTTTCCTCCCCGCCGGCCTCGACCCAGGAGACGTTCGGGAACCGGACTGTCCGTCGCATCCCGTTCGCGCGCATGGCGTCGTTCGGCTCCACCGCGACCACCCTGAAGCCGCGTTCGGCGAGCGGGATCGTGAGATGCGCCACGCCTGCGCCGACATCGCACACATCCGCCCCCTCCTTCAACCCGGAGATGGAAAAAATCCTGTTCAACACGTCTTCCGAGTATGGCGGCCGCGTAAGATAGGCGTCAGCGAGTTCGGTATAATCCCATTCAGTTTTCATGCGTGTCGTCTTTCATCCCAAAAAATAGCAGCTGGAGCGCATGCACCGGGTGCGCGTTTTTTCACTTCAACCCGTATCCGGCTTTCTTTCCCCGCCGAACAAGTCCCCTATCGCGGAATCGCGCACCGCCTCCATCATATCCTCGACGCCGAGCCCGTTCTGTTCCAGCACCAGGTCGGGGCTTTCGGGAAATTCGGGCGCCACATCGTGCCCGACGATATTCGCCGCCGCTTGCCCCGCCTTCCGGTACACGCCCTTGTAGTCGCGGTCGCGGAGCACCGCGTCGTCGGCCTTCATGTATATCTCGAAATACCCGGGCAGATGCGCCCGATTCCATCGCCGCACCTCGTGGAACAGGGAAATGGTCGCGCACACGACCGTATTGCCCTGCGACGCCACCAGCCGGCAGAGCCGGGCATAGGTGAAGGCGAGCTTTTTCCGTTCTTCCGACGAATATCCGGCCGCGACCGGTTCGAGCGCGGCGCGCATCTCGTCGCCGTCGAGAAACACCGGCTTCCTCCTGAACCGGGGCAGGAGCGCCTTGGCGAGCGTGGTCTTCCCCGCCCCGGAAAGCCCGGTGATCCATATGACCCGTCCCGATCCGTCGTCCACGCGCGCCAGTTCCTTTCATCCAGGCATGGGAAACGCCTTTTCGAATGCGCAGTCATCGCCGCCAGTCATGATCCCATTCGCCCTCGGCCAGTCGACGTTCATACGCCGCGATGTCGCCTTCGGTGTCGCATTCGCACCAGCCGCCCGCGACCGGGACGGCGCCGATCTCCCTCCCCTGGGCGAGGAGCGCGCGCAGCAGGCTGGTCATGTCCAGCTTGTCCGCCGCTTCCGGAGCGAGACCGGAGACGCAATCCGCGACCGTCCGCCTGCCGGCCGGTGAAAACCGGAGTAAACCCATGTACTGGCCGCGCACCTCGTCGAGGGACCGGGGCTTGCCGCCGATGTCCGTCACCTTGCCGTCCTCTTCGCGGAACGTCTCCGCGTCGGTGAGCGGGTCCTCGTTTCTGAGTTCCCACAGCGACCGCCACTCAGTGTCGTAGGTGACCGCCATGTCGGCGTTCGAGGCCAGGAGCGCCGCGACGTGCGAGGGTCGGTAGACGATGTCGGCGTAGGAAACGATCATGTCCCGCGCGTCCGCGGCGGCGTAGGTGTACAGAAGCGACTGGACCATGTTCGTCGATTCCCAGCGCGGATTGGCCACTGTCTCGAAATCGCCGCGCAACAGATCGCCCCGGTACCCCGTCACGACAAGCATGCGGTCGACGCCCGCCTGTTTCATGGAATCGAGCTGCCATTCAAGAAGCGCCCTGCCGCCGAGTTCGAGCAGGCACTTCGGCTTGGCCTCGGTCAGGCCTTTCATCCGGGACCCGCGGCCGGCCGCGAGGATGACGCCGATCGTCTCCGCCATATCATTCTCCAAAAAGCGCGTTCATGAACGCTTGATCGCGGGCGCGGACGGCGTCCTCCCGCTCGGGATGCCACATAAGGCCGAGAACACGGCGGCCAGGCCAATCGAAGGCCTCCACGCTTCCATCCCGGGCCTCGGCGATTGTCGAGAGCGGAGGCGCGAGCCCGCCGGGCACGACGCCTTTGCCGTGATACGAATTGACTTCGGTTTCCGATCCGTCGGCGAACCGGACCGGATGACGCTTCGCGATGTGCCCGTCGACCGGCTCGAGGGCGCCGCCGAGAAGGCGGTTGATCACCTGCGCGCCCCGGCAGACCCCGAGGACGGGATGGCCGCGCCCGCTCGCCCAGTCGAAAAGCCATTGTTCCGTCGCGTCGCGCGCCGGATAGACGCCCCAATCCTCGCCGCCGGAAAGAATGAGCGCGTCCAGGCCCAATTCGTCCGTCATCGTCCCGAGCCGCGCCGCATCCGCCATATTGGGGATCGGAACGACGACGCATCCCGGAAGCGTGGTTCCGAGAAAAACGCACCACTGGCTCGCCAGGGCGTCGCGCCGCTCGCCGTAGTCCGCCACTGCGCCGCGCATAGAAATCGCCATCCGTCTTCTCATTCCGCCATCCTGATCGTCCCCTCCTCCGGATTGAGGCAGCACCGCCCCCCGGAGGAGATCTCGAGAAACAGTTTTTCCCCCACGCCTATGGCGGCGGGGAGCCCGTATTCGGCGCAGCGTATCGCCATGTGCGAATTCGCGCCGCCGAACATGGTCACCAGCCCCGCGATATTCCTCGTGAACACCCAGTCGAACCCGGGATCCGCGTTTTCGATGCACACGATGCGCCCCGCGATGGAATCGTCGCACAGGCTTTCCGAATCGAGATGCGCGACATCCGCCTCGACCGGAACTTTCCCGACGAAATTGGGGGCGCTGCGATGCCGCGGGACGACGAGGACGTCCCGGGGGGAGCGTATGATATACCCGAGCTTGAGGCTTCGGGTCAGGTCGTAGAACTCGCGGCCTTCCCGAGCCTTCGAGCCGAAATAGGCTTTCGGCGAATCGAGGAGCGAGTGGGTGTCCCAGTGAAGGCAGTCGATTATGTCCAGGAACGAAATATCCTCCCGCGAGAGGCCGATTCCCCGGCCCCAGGCGGCGAGATGCTCGAGCGCGTCCGACAGGTTGCGGGTGAAGATGAACTTCGCCTTTTCCCTGCCTGCCACCGCCGCCCTCGCGTAGGCCTCTAGGCGCGGCGCGTCGATCCGGCCCATGCCCGCCTCGGCGAACAGGGCGGCGATGGCGGCGGATTCCCGCGAATCGAATTCGAAGCCGGGCGGCGGCGGTGCCGATTTCCTCCCGCCGGAGAAGAGGTCGGCGCGCTCGACGTACCGCGGTGAAAGAATGTCATACGTGCCCGGCCGCAAATGCCCGTACCTGGACATGAACTCGTCGCGGCCCAGTCCGCCGTCCAGGACAGCCTTGAAATCGACGGTCATCTCGCCGGAAACGGTGCGGATGGACGCTTTGAACTGGCGCAACCGCTCGGGGCCGAACGCGCCTCGCAGCACGGCGGTCCGAAGAAGCGACTCGGCGATGAAGGCGTGCCGGGCGATGATGGAGAACGGCATGGTGCCCAGACGCTTGCATTCGTCGAGCAATGCGGCCACAAGGGGAATATGCGAGGCGGACGCGCCATCGCGCGGCTCCGGCGCGACCAATGCGCGTTCCGCCTGCCTGCGGGCAAGTTCGCCGCATAACCCGAGCGCCCGCTCGAGCGTCCCGCCCGGCCCGGAATCGAGGCATTTGAACGTCAGCCGCCGCAACGCGTCGCGAAATTCGGCGCGGCCGTCCCGGTCCAGCAGTCCCGGGTAGCGCTCGTCCAGGGTACGGTCGAAACAGAAATCGAGAACCGTCTGGGCGACATCGAATTCGATTTTGTCGTGCAGGTTCGGATGGCGGTCGAGCCGGTCGAGCCAGGCGCCGACGAGGAGTTCCGACGTTTCCCGGCCGAGGCCGGAGGGAAGAAACGAGTTGAAGGACGCGCGCACATCGATGAACGGCCTTCCGCCGATAAGCACCATCAGTTCCACGGGCGGCAGTTCGCGGTAGCCCATCGCCTCGCGCGCGCGTCGCCACACCGACTTGGTGATCAGCTCCCGGTACAGCGAGGCGGCGAGGCGGCGAGGCGCCAGGCCGATCATCTCCGCCGGATTCCAGTCCGGCATCACTCCGAGCACGGTGCCGCCCCCGAACAACTTCGGGCTCCGCGCCATCCGCCGGATCACGCAAT
>JAIRTL010000053.1 GCA_031254915.1 Planctomycetota bacterium | reverse complement strand
CCCTTGACGGCAACGCGATAGCGAAGCTCCCGCACCCTCATCGTATCCGGAAGGCGGTTCCAATCCTCCTCGCGCAGGCCTTTTGGACGGCGCGGCGGCTTTTGCCAGAGGACGACATGCTTTTCCCTGAACCAAGCCAATCCTCCTTATCGATAACCCTGTACTTGTTCACGTGACTGTTCCTTTTGCCGAGTAGAGAAAATCCCATCGTCAGCATCAGCAAGCAATGCGGATTAAATGTACGCCAGCGGCACGATCACATCCTCACCGTTCAAGGGCAGGAACGTATCGTACAAGCAAACAAGGCCACCAGGGCCTCTTTTCACGCCGGGGAGCTTATCCAGAATAGCGAAGGCTTTCACATCGTCCACTTTGGGATCCGCGTATTTCTTGATCTCGATGGGGAACAGAGTCTGGTCACGGTACAGCAGGAGGTCGATTTCGTTCTGCTCCTTGTCGCGGTAAAAGTACAACGCCGGGTCGAGGATGCCAGCGTTGGCGTAGCTCTTGAGAATCTCCGCCACCACAAACGTCTCAAAAAACGCTCCCGCCATGGCGCCGTTTTGCAACACCTCCGGCGTGTTCCAACGGGTCAGATAGGCGGCGAGGCCGGTGTCGAGAAAATAGAGCTTTGGGGTTTTCACCGCCCGCTTGATGACGTTGTTGTGATAAGGCTGGAGTAAATAGACAAGGTTGGAGGCGCGGAGGATTGCCAGCCAGCGTTCCGCCGTTGGTTGGCTCACGCCGGCATCCCGTGCCAGCGACGCCACATTCAACAACTGGCCGGTCAGGGCGGCGGCGGCGGTCATGAATTGCAGGAACTTAATCTCGTCTCCGACTTGCGCGAGATCGCGGACATCGCGTTCCAGATATGTTCTAACATAGGCGGCGTAAAAAAGATTCCAATCCATATCCTCCCCGGCCGACATCGCCGGCATGGCCCCTTGATGGATGCGTTCCCATACCGTCTTATAGTCAAGCGGCGCCACACTAGCCCTGCGCGCTTCAAGGTAATCGGGGTCGGGATGGAACGGCAGATTGAAGTCGATTCCCTGGATTTCGCGGAGAGACAGACCGTACAGGTTCAAAATACCGATGCGGCCGGCCAAGGACTCGCTGACGTTTTTCATCATGACATATTGCTGGGAACCGCTGAGGAAGAATTGACCTTTTCGCCCCTCAGTATCGATGGACATCTTGATGTGCGGAAAAAGCTGTGGGGCATATTGGATCTCGTCCACCAGCAACGGCGGCGGGGTGGCTCTAAAGAAGGTGCCGGGTTCGGACACGGCCGATGAAAGCATAATGGGGTCGTCGAGGGTAACATATGGCAAATCGGGTTTGGCGTTACGAAGCAGGGTGGTTTTCCCCACCTGACGAGAGCCGGTCACCAGAATGGCGCCGAACATTTTCTCCGCTTTGACAAGAGCTGCTTGAAGATGTCGTTTTATGTACATTGATAATAGCCTATTGGCTAGTTTAATATATAATATAATTATAGCCAACAGCGAGTCGATGTCAACCCCGAATCACTCACCTATGGATAACTCGCAGACTCCTGGCCGCCCCGGCAAGGATAACCGCAACCGCGATGCCGTTGATGTACAGAACCAGATCCGGCCGACGTTCAAGGCCACCTCTAAGCGTCACCTCCTCGGCCAAGGCACAGTCGTTTCGCTCCGGATGCTCCCAGTCAATCAGGTGTACGTCCTCGTGTGGCTTACCCGCTGCCACCAGCACCTTCACGGGATAGCGCCGTAAATTGTATATGCGCAGATTCGCTTGGTACAAGGTGACACCAGTTGTATCGGCGGAGGCAAGGAGCTTCTGTATGGCAGCGGAAATGTGGATATCGGAATAACCACGTTTTTTCAGGTTGGCCTGCAATAAGTCCACTTCCACCGGCCGGTTACCGGACAGGAGGAGGCGCAGCAGGTGCATGGCGTGTTTCATCTTGATCTCGCCCCGGGTGCGCAAGTCCTGTTCCATCTTCTTGAACTGACCCAGGGCATAGCCATTGTAGGTCTGGTAAATCAACCGGGAAAGGAAAATGGAACGCATCTCCCGCAGCTCCTGTCCGAGATCGGTCGCGTATTCCACCAGCGGAGTGTACAGACATTCCAGAATATTGGGATTTGCCTTCAGGGCCAATATGATGAATTTGCGAAGTTCCCAATAACATTCATCCTTTTCGCTGTCTTCGAGCTGCTCCGGGACCTCCCACAACGACCACTGCAGATCCGCTGGCGGGAGATAGACGCCGCGTCGGTCCTCATCCGAGTCGGCTCGGGCCAAAGCATAGGCCCGCGAGCCAACCAGACAACGATAGATGACGTATTTGTGCAGATCGCCGTATTCAAGCGCTTGCGGCGTTTCGGCAAGACTGGTGTTATGTTGCAGCTTTCGGATGATCAGATCTTGCCGACGAAGAGGACGTTCGCATCCGTCGGGGAAGACAACAAGATAGCGATGCAAGCTGTCCGCCGGTGCCTTGCGGACAACGCCGACACTGCCTTTAGGCAGGAACGCGGCACGTTCCGTGGCCATGACATCGACACGGGTCACCACTTGCGTGCCTATCGGGAGGAAAAGCTGCTTATTCGTCATGACCGCCTCATCGTCCTGCCGGCCTTTTCGCCGGCTACCTACTTACTGCTGGGATAGGCACCGTCTCTTTCATGGGCGCTGCTAACCCGGTGATTATAGTGCGAACAATGCAATAACTACACTCGATTCTTTATGCCGCATCACGGCATCTTGGTGCAAACTACTTGAAACCTATCGAGATGTGGCCGCCAAATATCGCCATAAACTCGATCTCGGAAGGGCGCAGGAAGGGCGTCGAAAGGTCAAGAAGGGTGTTCGGAAGGGGTCAAAGGCGTGTATTTACGAGTCGATGATGTGTAACTTCCCGTCTGGAGTCACTCTTCCAAATCCAAAGCATTTCTCCTGTATCTTCCTAATAAATCATGGATAAGGCGAAAAAAGTCCGGGCCGGACCATTACGGTCCAGCCCGAAATTAAACGCAAATGGTGGAGGCGGCGGGAATCGAACCCGCGTCCTGCGACAAGTCTGGAGGAAGCCGCTCCGTGCGCAGTCGCTGATTGAATCTCGCCGCGGACGGTTCAGCGACAACCCGGACGCGGCCAGCGGAAATTTGATCTCGACTGCTTCCACGACTTCCGCGAATCATGGAAACGTCCAGCCGATGGCGGCCCGCGGAACCCATTATCGGCGTCATGGCCGCGGGCGTTGCCTAGTTAATTAGGCAGCGAGAGCATAAGAATGCTCGGCAGTTATTTGTGTGATCGGCTTGTTAACGAGGCCAACCGATCAACCCCGGCACGCTGCTTCAACCTCGCCCGCCCAGTCGAATCCAGATCGCCCCCTTTCAAGGCTTTCCAACCGAACAAGCACTTCGCTTGAGCATTTGCAGTGGACATACCCATTCCTCCGTCATTATAGCGACGCCGGCTCCCGGAGACACGAAAAAAACGCCCGCCATGCCGATATCGGGTTCACCATGCTCGCCGGAAGCCAATTCCGTCGTCGCGTTCTGTTCGTTGTCCGTCCCGCTTTGTTCCGCGTATGGGACCCGCGGGCCGCCGCAATGCCCTGCGATCGGGAAGCTTGCCGCAAGCGCAGCAATTTCGTTCACAGCGACGATTATCCTTTTGCCCATTGACACGGCCGGGAAAATTCGTACACTTCCCCTCTCCGCGCTGGGGTAGCTCAGTTGGTAGAGCACGGCCCTGAAAAGGCCGGTGTCGGCAGTTCAATTCTGCCCCCCAGCACCATTGCCCACGACGCCTTCCCCCGGGGAAGGCTTTTTTTTCCCGGTGCCGCATGGTGCGCGAACGCTTCTCCGCCGCGATGGACCGCATTCTGGGCGCCTCCGGGACGCCGGAGCGGATCGTCATCGCCCTGTCGGGCGGCATGGATTCGGTGGCGCTGCTCCATCTCATGCTCGGGTGGGCGCGGGAAAGGGGAATGGCGCAGACGCTCCTCGCCGCGCATCTCAACCACGGTCTTCGCGGCGCCGCCGCCGACGGCGACGAGGCGTTTTCCCGCCGGTTCGCCGAAGGACTCGGCGTTCCCTTCGCGTCGGAGAAGGCGGACGTCAGAGGCGCCGCCAGGCGGGAACGGCTCGGAATCGAAGAAGCGGGGAGGCTTCTGCGCTACGGGTTTTTCAAGCGCCTGACGGCGGGCGGGAACGATATGGCCGCGGTCGGCCACCATGCCGACGACCAGGCGGAAACGATCCTCATGCACCTCAGGCGCGGCGCGCACCGGCGCGGCCTGGTCGGCATGCGGGAATTCACGGTCATGCCGCTCGCCGGCGGCGGACGGATTCATGTCGTCCGGCCGATGCTGGACATTCCCCGCGACGATCTCGCGCGTTACGCGGCGAAGCACGGCCTCTCATGGCGCGAGGACGAATCGAACGCCGACCCCGCCTTTCTCCGCAACCGCATCCGCCACGGCACGATCCCGGCCCTGGAGGCGATTCTCCCCGGATTCCGCGCCCGCCTTCTCGCCAAGGCGCGCCTTCTCGCGGACGAGGAGGCGGAACTGACCGCCGCCGGGAGGATGCTGGCGGAGACGTTTTCGCGCCGGGAGCCGGGCGGACTGCTGCTTCGTCTCGATCCGGAGCTGTTCGCCGTCCCGGAACGCCTTCTCTACGCGCTTCGCCACGTCCTCGAGGAGGAGATGGGCGCCCGCCTGCCCTACGGCGCGGCGTTGTCGCGCCTGGCGGTCCTGGCGGAAACCGGCGGGGTGGGGGAGTCGCTGTCGCTTCCCGGACGGTTGCGCGCCGGAAAGGAATCGGACGGCCTGTTCTTTTCCTTCGCCGGCGACGGCGAGGGCGGCGAATCGCCCGCCGACGAAATTCTGCTCCCCGATCCCCCATTCGACATCGAGACGAACGGTCTCGCCGTCACCTCCGTCTGGCTGCCGGCGACGTCCATGACGGAAGCCGACCGGCAAAACCGGTTTGCCGAATGGTTCAATCCGCGCGCGCTTCGCTGGCCGCTGTGCCTGCGTCCGCCGCGCCCGGGCGAACGCTTCAGACCGCTTGGCGCGCCGGGAAGCCGCAAGCTCCAGGACGTGATGGTCGACCTCAAGATACCGCGTCGCAAGCGGGGAGGGCCCATCGTCCTCGCCGACCACGCCGGGGCGATTTGGCTCTGGCCGCACCGCCTCGCCCACCGGGTGCGCCTCGACGGCGGCGACGGCAAGGCGCTGCGCGTCGAAATCACGCCGCCGGGGCAGTCGGACCAAATACACCGCCGCGACTGAGGATCACGTCGAACCGCCTCATACGACCGCGCCAACCGTTTCCGAATTTCAGGCTCAACCGCGCCAACCAAAACGCGCCGGGGAACGGTCGACTCTTTGCGAGACGCTATAGGATCGCGACGGGCGACAAGTTCCATTCGCGGCGCCTCAACGGCGCGCCGCCCGTGAAGTTTTGATCATGGAGCAGGCCCGGCGCGCCGCTCGACACGGGGGACGGCGCGGCATTTTCAACCGCCTCCGGATTATCATTTTCGCTTTCATGCGTCCAGATTCTTGACCGCTCGTCAGTTAGGGGGAGTACGGGCGATGTCCGCTTTTTTTCCTCGAAAGCCGGCCTTGCTTTTAAGGAAAGAACAACCCGGGGAACGTGTTTTCCCGGAGGAGAAGATCATGTTGAGACGCGTTCTGGCTGGAATTTTCATCTGCGTTTTCGCCGCGTCCGCCGTGACGTCGGCGTTGGCGGTCGACTATGAAGATAGCACTGTCGTTAACGCCACTACGGACTGGCCGATAGGCGCGGATGTGAAGGTCACGCCGACCGCCTCGTCTTCCGGCGACATTGTAGTTCAGGTAACCCAGGGCAGTAATGCCATGGGGTCGTTGACTCTTGAATCGAAAAATCTACCCTATTCTCAGAACGTGAGCATCATTTTCGATGGCTCGGTTGACGCAGTCGGTATTACGTTCACAGGCGCGACGCTGGCCGGCGATGCCGGACTGAACGCAACTCTCGGTTTAAGCGCCGCGACGAACGACGTTACCCTCACAGTCACCGGCTCCACCACCCTCGACGGTAACGCTACGGTGTCCATGGGAGGGGGGATTGCCAGCACCCTCACAACCGGCAGCCTTGTCCTCCAGGGAATCGATAGCACGATGTCCAACACGGTCACGATAGGCGCGAACTCGGTACTGAAATCCGGCTCCCTCTCCATGGCCGGCAGCACCACGAATACGGTTGACGTCAGCGGCGTTCTCGAGCTTACCGACGCCGCCACTGCGTCGACAATTTCGAGCGGCACGCTGACTGTCGACGCAACCGGCGCGGTGCGATTGAACAAGCTGGAGGTGAGTGGAACGGGCAATGCGCTCAATCTGGCCGGCGGAGCTATCGAGTTCCACGGTGCCGATGCGCAGATAACGCTGGAGTCCGGCAGCGCCATGACCGTGAGCAGTTCATCCACCATCACGGGCGAAGGAACAGTCGCCAATACGGGCGGCGTCCTCAATATCAACGCGAACCTGGACGCAGACGATACCACCTTCGAGAGCTACGGCACGACGACGGTGGCTGCCGGTGCCGGATTGACCACTACAAAAAAGATAGACATCAACGCCGGCGAATTCAACGTGAACGGCACGGCGCAAACGGACGGGTACAATCAAAGTGGAGGCGTTGCGACGGTCGCCGGTACGCTGGACGCAGGCACGAGTGTTTTTCTCGCTAACAGCATCCTCCATGTGAATGCTGACGGTACCATGGACGTCGGCGACATGGCATTGAAAACAGGCGTCTTCACGCAGACGGCCAGTACGACTACGACGAACGTCTGGGATGGGGGCAAACTGAACGTTGGTTCGACCATCGCCATGGGCGGCGGCAATTTCAACGTGAACGGCGAGGTGAACACCAACGTGTTCACGCAGACAGCCGGCACGACCACGATCGACCAGGACGGCGCCCTGGACGCCACAACGAGCGTCGCGATCGGCGGCAGCAACTTCAATGTGAACGGCGATGTGGCCACCGACATGTTCGCGCAGACGGCGGGCGATACGGTCATCAGTGGAACCGGCACGATAGAGGCGGCTACGAGATTTACCGTCGGCGGCGGATCCTTCCGCCTCGACAGAGACGGCACGCTGATTACCCAGACCTTCATCCAGAGCGGCGGTACGGTCACCATCAGTACCGGCGGGCTGCTTACCGTCGACGACGAAATAAGCGTCAGCGGTGTGCTCGGTGTGCTATTCGATCTTTACAACGAGACAACCACCCCGAAGTTCACGCAGACGGGCGGCACTGCGAATATCAATGACGGCGCCATTTTGGACGCCACAACGAGCGTCGCGATCGGCGGCGGCAATTTCAACGTGAAGGGCGAGGTGAACACCAACGTGTTCACGCAGACGGCCGGCACGACCACGATCGACCAGGACGGCGCCCTGGACGCCACAACAAGCGTCGCGATCGGCGGCGGCAACTTCAACGTGAAGGGCGAGGTGAACACCAACGTGTTCACGCAGACGGCCGGCACGACCATGATCGACCAGGTCGGCGTCCTGGACGCCACAACGAGCATTGCCCTGGACGGCGGGCATTTTGTCGCCGGCTCCGGCGGCACGGCGACGACGAACGTCTTCACCCAGAACAGGGGCGAGACGACGATCCAGGGCGGAGGCCTTATCGCGGCCGAGGAATACTCGCTGAACGGCGGGACGTTGGACGTTAGATTCGGAGGCATTCTCAACCTGACGCAGACGGACGATCCCGAGGATGAGCAGAATCAGGGGGATTGGCAGGGGCTGCTCAACGTGCGCGGCGGAACGATGGATGTCGCGGGAAATATCTATTCCAGGGCGATGACTTTTTCCGGCGGCGTGATCAATATGCGCGAAACCGGCAATCTGTGGATCAAGAGCGCCGTAAACGGCGCGTCCGGAACCCTGAACATGCATGGCGGCAATGCGATATTCGAGGATAACGTCATCTTCGAATCCGGGAGCGTGGTTTCGCATAACTCCGTGAGTTCGATTTTCGGCAACCTCAATATGCGCAGAAATTCCACCCTCGACGTCTCGGCGGCTTCGCTCGACGTCATCGGCGATCTGACGCTCGCCGGCGCCTACAGGGCCGGCTTCGACCCCGTCACCGGGGAGAACACCAGGGCGAACGTCAATAATCTGCATGTCGAGAAAACCGCCGACATCGAAATAACGACCGACCTGCTGCGCAGCATCCTCAACGACGGCGACAACCGGATTCTCGCCTCCAAAACATCGACCGGGCCGAACGATGTCGGTTCGTTCATGCACGGGGCCTACGTCTTTGGCGTGAAAGGCGACGATCTGGGCTTGTATGTGGTGAATGCCCGTCAAGTCAGCACCAACGAGATGATGGCGTACATGCACGATGAATGGAACCGCCACTCCATGGTCAGGGGCCACGCGTACAACCTCATCAAGCGCGACTTTGTCGAAAACATCGTCGACGCCAGCAAAATCTATATGGACCCGGCGCTGTACGACGCCCTTTCCTACGACGGCAGGGAAAATATCCGCAACCTGTTCAATATCGGCGCCGGCCCGGACGAAAGCTCCTACTCCGCGCTGATGCTCTACAACGGCTCCGGTCTGGCGACGGCCAACCGCGCCCACATCGACTCCGCCGCGCAGCAGCTCACCGCGCTTGGCGAACGCATGGGCGTCATGCGTCACGAGATCAGGGCGGCCAACGACGAAATGTGCGAACCCGGACGCTTCGTGGTTCCGGCCGACAACTACAAGAACCGCTTCTGGGCGACCGGATTCGGGTCGGGCATAACCGAGGACTGGGAAGACGGCTTCGCCGGCTACAAATACAATCCGCGCGGCATGGCCGTCGGCTACGACCGCATCTTCGGCGACATGGCGGCCGGGGCGGCGTTCTCCTACGGCTACGGCAGGTTCGAGGACAAGGCGGCCGAGAAGCACGATTCCGACATCGCCACCTATACCATGAGCCTCTACGGCCTCTATGCGCACGAATCCGGTTTGTACGCGTCGGCCAGCGCCGGGTATACCTTTTACGACAATTCGATCAGGGACATGCGCACCGTGGCGCTCTACGGCGAGCGGATGTCCGGCTGGAACAAGGCGGATTACAACGCGCACGGCTGGCAGATCGCCGGCGCCCTCGGCTACGACGTCGAAGCGTTCGAGGATTTCCTCCTCACGCCTTCGATCGGCATCCGCCACATCACCGCCGAGAGCGATTCGCACAATCAGCGGTTCCAGCCGGTCGACGGCCGCGAATACACGACGCTTCGCGCCGGCAAGGTCAGGAATCACTCGACCGCCGTGCCGATCGAACTCGCGGTCAACTACAACGTCATGAACCAGGACATGGGAATGCTGTCCCTGTCCGGCATGATCGGCTACGCCTACGAGTTCCACAACAAGGGCGCGACCGGGTACATCGCCTACGGCGGTCTGGCTTTCCCGCCCGTCAAGGTGGCGAGCAAGGCCCCCGGGAAGAACATTCTCAGCGCCGGGTTCGGCCTCAACTACGTGTACGACCGGTTCGAGTTCGGCCTTGGCTACAAGTTCACCTCGCGGTCCGAGTACGCGTCCCACGATTACAACGGGTCGTTCTCGGTCATGTTCTGATCGTACGGATCAACCGCGCCGACAGCGAAGAAACGCCACAAGGAGGCGCCGCGCGGCGCCTCCTTTTCCACCGGGCGCGGCCCGAAATCGTGATACCGAGGGAATCACGACTCCGGACCGCGATTCGGTATCCTTTCAGTTCAAGCCTTCCATGGCCGCCGCCCGGTTCACCCGAGCCGAAAAAGCCGTATCGCGTTTTCGGTGGTGATCCGCGCTATCTCCTCCCGCGTCGCGCCGCGCAGTTCCGCCAGCGCTTCGGCGACGCGGATGACGCCCCGTGGATCGTTGCGGTCGCTTTCGCGCGGCCGGGGAATGAGGTAGGGGGAGTCCGTTTCGAGCAACAGCAGGCGGTCGGGAATGCGCGCCAGTCGCGAACGCAGCGCCTTTTGGTCCTCGAAGGTGGCCAGGCCGCCGATGCCGAGGAAGAGGGCGTTTCGCACCGCGAACTCGAGGGCGTCGTCGAGGTCCCGCTTCGGCGCGGCAAAGCAATGCCATACCGCCTTGAGCCCTTCCTTGAAGTGCGGCTCCAGCATGCTTAGGACGTCCGGGACGCTGTCCCTGGCGTGGACGACGACCGGTTTGTCCACCGCCTTCGCCAGTTCGATATGGCGCAGGAACCAGGTTTTCTGCACCTCCGGCGGCGAGTCCTTCCAATGGTAGTCGAGCCCGGTCTCGCCGATCGCCGCCACCGACTCGTCGTCGGCGAGGCCGACGATCTCCTCCCAGTCCGCTTCGCCCAGCGCGGCCGTATCCGTCGGATGGACGCCGGCGGAGGCGCGTATCTCCGGATACCGCCGCGCCAACCGGACGGCGATGCGCGAGTTTTCCACCGTGCCCGCCGCCTCGATCATGCGGACGCCGCTGGCGATGCATTCCCGCGCCACCTGGTCGCGGTCGGCGTCGAAGCGGTTCGACGCCAGGTGGCAATGCGTGTCGACGTAGTTCGCCGTCATTTCATGTCCATTCCCGGCAGGGCGGAACGGTCCACCTTGAAGTAGGACGGCAGGACCGCGTTCGTCGCCGCCTCCCCCGAACAGGAGAGCGAGGACGGGAATTCCGGCATGTTCAC
Organism: Planctomycetota bacterium; assembly: GCA_031254915.1. GTDB lineage: Bacteria > Planctomycetota > SZUA-567 > SZUA-567 > SZUA-567 > JAIRTL01. The sequence goes on along the minus strand of JAIRTL010000053.1, from coordinate 3,758 downwards.
GCGGATGGCGGTGTTCCTGCGCACCACGTGAAAGTATTTGTCGACCTCCGCTTCCCATATTTCGTCGGCGAGCTTTTTTTCGATGTCCCTGCGCACCTCCTGGAAGGGAATTTTCCGGTCCGGGCCGATGTCGTGGAGGATGGCGAGATGGAAGCCGAACGGGCTTTCGAGAATGGGCGCGAGTTCGCCGGGCGTTTCCTCGCGCAGGGCGATGCGGATGTCGGCGAGCCACGCCTCGCGTTCGGGATCCTGCGCCTCGTATTCCGTTTCCATCCCGCCGCGCTCCCGGCTGGGGGGATCGTCGGAGAACCGCGACGCGGCGGCCGCGAAATCGGCTTCCCCGTCGACGATCATGCCCCAGACGTCCGCCGCCGCCTCACGGGCGGCGTCCTCGCCGCCGCGCAGCGCGGTGGAGAAGAAGATGTGCGAGAAGCGGACCAGTCCGGGACGGGAAAATTCCCCCGGATTGCCGGCGTAGTATGCCTGGACCTTTTTCGGGCCCGGATCGGGCGCCCGGGGTTTTATGATCATGTTGAGGTATGTGTTGGTAAACGCCTTTTTCCGCAGGCGCGTCTGCCAGTCCTGGTAGGAAACGCCCCGGCCCTCCAGCACTTTCTGCAGCTTGACCATGCCGCCGGAGCGCTTCACGACTTCGTTCGTGAGGCCGCGGAAATCGCGGTCCATGAAGAGATTCCAGTCGTTGCGGATCTTTTCGGCGAGTTGCGCCCGCGTGCGTTGGTACGACTCCTGGGCCTGCATCCTGTACAGCCTGTCGGCGAACGCGTTGATGATCGAGTTGTGTTCCCTTTCCGCTTCCTGGAAGAACAGTTCGTCCTTCACGAGGGCGATGACCGCGCGCCGCCATTCCTCCCGAAGTTTATCATCGCCCTCGACCGGATCGATCTTGCCGGTGCGGACCTTGAGAACCGTTTCGTACCAGATCGGGGTCCACAACTCCAGCACCTGGTCGACGCGCACCCGGCCGGCGCCGACCTCGGCCGCGTAGGCCATGACGACGTCTCCGGACAGGCTCGGCGTCCGCGTTCCGGCCGGAGACTCCGGCGAGGCGGACAGCAGGATGAAGGCGGCGGCGAGGGCGACGGCCGCCGGCCGGATCCGCACAGGAATGGCATGAATCATTGGTTCCTCCATCGCGCCGGTTCGCGCTCGTCCGGGAGTCCGCGATTCAACGGAAGGCTCGCCGGGCAAAATTTTCCCATCTTGCGCGGAAGCGCGTATTACGGTACATATATCCGTGGCAACCGCGTGCATTATAATGCATTAAAAATGCATTAAAAGATGATTTCAAATCGTTCCGGCCGCTGATTCGGCGCCAAACCATACACGGGAGAATCACGCATGTCCGCCGACGCTCCAGTCAAAAAACCCCGCGGGTTCAAGATAGCCCTCTTGATACTGTTGATTCTATTGCTTCTCCTCGCCGCGGGAATTTATTTTCTTCCCCATATCCTTCCCACCGACACCGTCCGGTCGATCGCCCGGGAGCGGATCAAGGAGGCGACCGGCCTCGACGTCGACTTCCGGGCAATGCGGTTCGGCTGGACCCACGGCGTCACCCTCGAGGGCGTGACCGTCGACGTCCCGAACGCCGGAGAGGGAGCCCGCCTCGCGTCGTTCGATTCGGTGCGCGCGGCGTGGGCATGGCGGCCGCTCCTTTCCGGGATGGTCGCGGTGGAAAAGCTCGAGGTCGACGGCTTCGCCGTCCGTCTCGTGCGCGACGAGAACGGCAACCTCAACCTGCCGGAACCGCCGCCCGCCGGACCGTTGGCCGCCGCTTCCGTTCCATCCGCGAACCGGCTGCGTCTGGCCGCCGCCGTGCCGGCGCCGGACGAGGGCGGGAAGGCCGCTCCGATCGCGATCGAGGTCCGCAGCGTGGAACTGCGCCGGGGAACGCTCACCTTCGACGATCTCGCCGGCGGACTCGAAGCCGAGGCGGGGCTGGAAACGCTCGAGATCGAGGGCGGCCCTCTCGACGGGGAGTTCGCGTTCAGCGGCCGCGTGAAGCCGTATCCGTCGAGCCTTGACGCGCCCGCGGCGCCGTTTTCCGGCAAGGCCCGGCTGGTGCGGGACTTGGCGTTCGATCCCGATGGGACGGCGGAAATCGTCATTGACGTGGACGGCCTTCCCCTCGGCGAACTGGCCGGCAAGCTTCAGCTTGGGGAAGCGTTGGGTTCCGGAACCGCCGGCGGCAGAATTTCCGCGAACTACGACGCCGGATCGATCCATGCCGTGGTCGACGGCTTCCGCCTCGACGGCGTCCGGCTCGGCCGGGACGACGCGGCGCTTGCCGTTCCCGATACGAAGATCGCCCTGTCCGCGGACCTGCGCCGCGACGATCCGAGGGTGGTTCTTTCCGGATTCTCCCTGGAAAACAGCCTGATGGAGGTGACTGGACGCGGGTGGGTGGACGGCGTCGCCGTCCGGGAGGAGTCCGGGATCCCGTGGGGCGAATTCGAATTCGCCGGCAGGGCCGACGTCGGCGGCGCGGCCGCCTATCTTGAGGACGGCCTGGGCGTCGGCGGTCTTCCCGACATCGCCGGCGGCGCCGGGTTCAGCGGCAAGGCGGCGATGCCGCGTCCGCGCGGCGCGGATCCGGAATTGCGGCCGAGCGTGTCCGTCGCCTTCACAGACGGCCGCGTCGTCGCCGCGAACATCGTCGAAGGGGTCTCGGGCGAGATCGAACTCGCCGGCGTGACGATCGAATCGGCGCTCGCCCTCGGCGGCGCGGCGCCGGAGATCGGCGCGACCCTCAATTTCGACGCCATTCCCGTTCGCGCCCTCCTCGCGGACGTGTCCGACCAGCCGGTGGCGATGAACCTCACCGGCCTTGGGGCGCTGCGGACCGCCGACGGCGCGGCGCAGGCTGAGCTCAGGCTCAACAGCGCCGGCTTCGACGTTCCGGAAACGCCGTGGGCGGCGCCGTTGCGGATCGACACCACGGAGACGCGCCTCGTCTTCGATCTCGCCAGGGACCGGCTCGACATCGACGCCGCGAATCTGACCGTCAACAAGACGATTCGCGCCGGCGTCAGATCCGGCGTCGTCACCGGCATTCGCGCCGGCGACCCCAACGGCAGGATCGACATGGAATTCTCCGCCATGCTGGACACGGTCGAAAACGCCTTCCGTCCCCTCATTCCGGCGGAAATCGGCGGACTCGAGGGATCGGTCCGGGCCGCGCTTCGCGCCATTCTTTCGGGCGGCGTCGCCGAGATGGGCGCGAACGTGGAACTTGACAAAGCGAAGGCGGCGCTCGCCCTGCCGGACAGCCGGGTGGGCGTCGAAGCCGATCTCGCGACGGTCGGGCTTTCGGCCAGCATCGGCCTGGCGGCGACCGACGTTATCCGCCTCGACGCGCTCAGGATCGACAACGGCGGGGCGACGGTGCAATTCTCGGACCGCACCGGCCTGTCCTTCGCCGGACGGTTCGGAAACAGCACCCTTCAGGCCAGCGCCGCCCTCGACCTTGCCGCGTCCCGCGCCGTTATAAGCGAACTCAAGGCGTCGACGAACGGCATGTCCGCCGTGATCGGCCATGACGGCGTCCAGACCGCGGCCGTCACTTCCGGGGTTCTCGCCGCGCAGGTGAACGTGACGCCGGAAAACGCGGTCGCCATCCCCCTGGGCGCGACCGGCGAGTTCGCGATCCCGGAAGCCGACTTCGGCGTCGACAACCTCGTTTTTCACCGCGAAGACGCCTCCGGACAGGATACGGCTAGCGAATTCGGCCAGTTCGC
>JAIRTL010000003.1 GCA_031254915.1 Planctomycetota bacterium | reverse complement strand
GCGGGCGTCGCGCCGAAACACAATTCCATGGCCGCGAGTTGGGGAGGCTTCGGCGTGCTGTTCAATAAGCCGGCGACCTGGTGCTTCCTTCGGGCCAACCGCTTCACGCTGGAGAAAATTCGCGAAGCCAAAACCTTTACCTTCTCCTACTTCCCGTCCGACCACAAGGACGATGTGTTGTTCTTCGGCAGCAAAACCGGGCGCGACACGGACAAGATGGCGGAATCGAAACTCACCCCGATCGCCACCCCGAACGGTTTAACCGCCTACGCCGAAGCACGGTTGGTGGTCGAATGCAGATTGGTGGAAATCACCGGGGTGAAGCCCGACGACTTTGAATCCGCCGAAGGCCGCGAGTTTGTGAAAGACGGCTATGCGGACGCGGGGGATTACCACAAACTTGTGTTTGGCGAAATCACCAGGGTTTGGCGAAAAAAGCCGTGACGTCCGCGCGATATACCGGGCGCGGCCCGACATTGCACCAATGGAGGATGGGGGCGCCCGGGTCCACATCCGCTTCCCCTGGCCATTTCACGGCCGCGCGCGGTCGAGGGAATCACGACTCCGGACCGTGACCGGTATGGATGCGTCAGCTTCACTCTTGCGTTGCCGGCGGTGAATCGCCAACCAGGGTGAGGCGGATGTCAGTGCAATAGTTTTTTCAGGATGGGCCGAGAGGAGGTTCCGGTTTTTTGGTAGGCGGATTTCAGATGGGTTTTAACCGTATTCGGGCTGATGTATAGTTGCCGGGCGATTTCGTCATAGGTAAATCCCTCCGCCATGAGACGAACCGCTTCATGCTCACGGCGGGTGAGGCCAAACTTCCGCTTGGCTGGCAACGCGTCCGCAATCGTCCGGCGTCCGGCGTCCATCTGTTCCGCCAGGGCCAGAATGGAGGCGATGCATTCGGAATCCGCTTCCGGAATCAGGGCTTCCATTGGTTTCCCGATCAGTTCGAGGTCTTCCGCGAAAGGCAACAGCAGTCCGTCCGGCAGCGCCAAATTCAACGCCTTGCGCAAGAACTCCGCGGCCGCCCCGTCTTCGCCGCGCATATTCCGGGCTGCCGCCTTGTGAATAAGGCCGTATATCAGGGCCGGAAGGCAGTGGAGGGCGGCGGCGAGATCGAGCGCGGCGTCACTCTCGCCAAGCAGCCTTTCCGGTTCTTCCGTGAGCAATGCATGGCGGGCGCGGCACAGTTCTGCAAAGGGCAGCGCCGGGACGAACAGCCTCTTGGCCAGGGAACCGGGATCGCCCTCGCGCAGCCATGCCGCCATGTCATTGGGGCGGCGGATCAGGCCTGCCAGGAAGGAGCGGGCCATGTCCGCCGCAAACCTGTTGGATTTTTGCGGGTGTTCCTCCGCGATCAGGGACAGATTTTCCAGCGCGGCGGCAAAGGCGGCGGCATTTCCGCGCAGGACCGCCAGCCTGCCGAAGAAAAACTCCACTCCCAGCAAAACGCCGGCCTGCCCCCGCGACGCGGCCTCATGCCGGGCCTTGTGCCCGAGGATTTCCGCCGCGCCGGCGTCGCCCCGGCAGAGCAGCGCCTCCGCCTCCATCAGCTCCGCCCCGCCGCCGCCGTGCCCCCCTGTCATGCCGACATAATGGGGGCAAAACCTTTTCATGTCGGCAATCTCCCCGTCCAGCCGCCCGGATTCGCTGTGATACATGAAAAGGACGGATACGTTGCCGAAGGTCCATGAATTGTCCGGACGCACGAGGGCGGTTTTGCCGCCCGTCAGTCCGGAAGCGCGGCGCATGCGCTCCCCCATTTCCGCGATGTTGTTGTAGCGGCTGAAGGCTTCGAGCAGCAGAAGTTCCCCCCGCAGATAATCCCGCTTTTCCTCCGGCGCGTCCGTTTCCACCAAACCGGACATCTCCGCGCACAGGGCGGCGAATTCCCCATGGCAGCCCTGGCCGAAAAATTCAAAGGCCAACTGGATGCACGACAAGGGATGGCGGACTTTCATCCCTTTCGTGCAATGGGCGACAATGTCCCGGAGCGCCTCCGCATAGGCGATGTCCGGCTTGTCCAGCAACCGGTTGTCCTCCATGCCGCACAGGTCGAGCGCCAGGATCTTTTCAAAGTCGCGCAACCGGTAGTACAGGGCGACGGCCGCTTCCCGCCTCCCGTATCCGGCGCACCAATCCCCGGCCGCGTACAGCATGGTCCGCTGTTCGCTTTCGGGCAGTTCCGCGAATCTGGCCCGGGTGAACTCCAGGAGGGCCGCATGCGGATAATACAGGCCGGAAGGGGCGTCGAAACGGATCAGGGCGTTCCGACGCAGGGCGGCCATCGCGCCGGAGGGAAGCGGCCGCCCCTCCCGATTCCGCGCGAAGAAATAAGAGGCCTGTGCGTGCGAAAAACACTCAAAGGGGGAAAGCCACAGGAGAAGATTCCGTCCGGAATCGTCAAGATCGTTCCAAACGACGTCCCGAAGCAAACCGTCGAGACTGGAAGCCGGGGCGAAGTCGCCATGCTTGCGCCAATGCCGCAAATGCAGGGCCAGGGCGATCATCCAGCCTTCGGTGCGCCGATGCAGTTTTTCCGCCTCCCCCCCGCTCAGCGCGACGCCCGCCTTGGCGGCATATTCCCTGGATTCCTGTTCCGTCAGGCGCAAATCGTCAACGCCCAGGCGGAAATATCCGGCCTTTTCATAAGCCATTATGCTTGTTTCAAGAGGGCGGGTGACGACGACGAGTCGCAGGAGGGTGGAATCATGCTCCAGAAAAGCCTTCCAGACGGACACGGGCGCAAGGGCGGCGATATGCTGAAAATCGTCCAGCGCCAGCCAGGAAGGGTTGGAACAGCGTATTTCCCGCAGGAGATCCGCCGCCGTCCCGGCGCTGTCCTTGTCCGGCGGTCCAAGGGCGAGAAGCGCATTTCCGGTACGTCCGTCGATATTTTGCAGGCATCGGCAAAAGCGCCGCCACGCGGCGTGTGGAGTTTCCTCGGCACAGACGTGCCGTATCCAGGATGTTCCCACGGGCAGGCGCTTCCGCAGAAGGTTCTGCGCGAGCGTCGTTTTTCCGTAACCGGAGGGCGCCTCGACCAGCACGCTGCGCATGGCCATGGCTTCGCGCGCCTTGGCTTGCAACCGGGCCGAAAAATACGGGCTGCCGGCGTATCCCGACCGTGCCATGCGGTTCCTTGTCGCCGTCTTCAGTAATGATAATCGACGCTATACCATGGCACGGCGGCATGTCTTCCGCAAGGAAAAATCCCCGTCGGGCAAGGCGATGAAGCGGTCCCCGAAAAACCTGTCCGTTCCTCGCCCATTCAAAAAATGTGGAAGCGGAAAAATCACCCTTTCCGGGTGATGCGGCGGTTCCCGCAACTTCATATCATTAATATTCCCAAAAACGAAAAATATTGAAAGAAACGGGGTCCGCGCGGCAAGTTATCGGACGAAGGCCGACAAGTGGCGGCCGGGCGGCGGCAACTCTTCGCGGTGATTCCCGCAACATTCAACTGACGCGAAAGGCTTGGTATGTGGACAAGGCGACTGAAGTCTCCGTTGTTGTGTCTTTTTCTTATCGGTAGCGCGGCCGTGGCGGCGGAAGGGGGACCGGCCGGCGCAACCCTCCCCCTGGTCTTGAAAACAGGAACGGGAAGCGTGGATGTGAGCCGACCGGACGGGCGCCTCCTCCAATCGCTCCCCTATGCCGGCGCCGAACCGGACAAGGACAACCGCGACTATTTCGCCTTCGTCGAGGACATGGACTTCGACGGCTTCCCCGATGTCGGCATCCTTTACTCGCAAGGATTGCACAATATTTATTACGACTGCTGGCTGTGGCGGGAGGGGGCCGGCGGCTTCGTCAAATACGGGGACATGCACGATATTGCGAGCCCCAGTTTCGACAGGGAACGCGAAAGAGTGCTTTCCTTCGAGCATATTTCGGCCTCTGACAACGTGGAAACTGAATATGCCTGGGAAAACGGGCGGCTCCTTCCCGCAGTGCGGATTACCCGGGAGATTTCCGGGGACAACGAAAACCTCGTGGTCCGCCGGTTTATCCGGGGCGATGACGGGAAATTGCGCCTGTCGAAAGAGGAAACGCATTCATTGGCCGAGTTGGGGCCATGCGAGACATGGGGGGCGGAATCGGATTACCGGCTTTTGGAAGAAAAACCGCCTCAGGTGACGGGTCACTTCCGGGCAGGGGAAAAAAAGCCCGAAATCCCCCTCGTCAACAAGCTAGGGTTTGGGCTGGCCGCCGTCTATGCCCATGCCCCCGGCCGCCGCCAGCCCTGGAAAATCGCAGGCCCCCTGATGGACGGCGAAACCGCCGGGGTCGATACATCGGCTCTTCGGGGCGGCCGGCGGCTGATTGTCGAAAAGCTGGAAAAAGGGAATGCAGAGGCGCCGGATCTCCAGTTTTTCAACATCGCATATCCGGGGGACATCGATCGCTTGGAGTTGGCGTATCTCGAATCCGGGACCGGAGGCGGTAGGATTCCCGCGCTCCTGACCGTCGGGAATGGGCGGAAGGATGCGGCAATCGCCGGCCTGCCGTTCGATATCCTGCTCGGCTTCCTGGAATCGGAAACGGCCCTGGACGCCGGGCGCTATGCGGAGCTGATGTTCCCGCTGGCGGCGGACGGCTGGGAAAGTTACGAGTTCGCGCTGTCGTCGGGTGACGTCTCCTGGCGTCTCCTCGCCCCGGGACCGGTTTTCCTGAGGGGCGAGGATGGGCGAAATTACCTCTCGGCCATAGCGTTCGGCGCCGACATGACCCGACGGGCGCTGTTCGACTTCCTCGATGAATTTTACGGCACCCAAGTCATGCCGGGGACCATCCTCATGGGAGACGGAACCGCCTATGCCTTTGCCGGGGAGGCGAAGGAACATCCCTGCGCCATTCCGGCCGCGGGGGATGGCGGGGTTCCCTGGGAAATCCTCAAGGAACGCCTGGGCGGATGGATCGACACGCACTGCCCGCCCGAACACCCGGACGCACTCTTGCTTCTTGAATCGCCCGGTGCGCGGTATGAATTGCTGTTCGATTCCATACTGGAAACGGCGGAATTGCGGTTTCACCGCGGGATCGCCGGCGATGCGGATGGCGATATTGATCGTGAGGTCGCGGCGGCCGGAAGGGAATCGGTCGGCGGAACCCCTCCCTTCGTCTTGAAAATGGGAACGGGAAGCGTGGACGTGCATCGGTTGGATGGATCCTTTCTCCAATCGCTTCCCTATGACGGCGACGGGCCGGACGAGGACAACCGCGACTTTTTCACCTTTGTTGAAGATATGGACTTCGACGGCTTCCCCGACGTGGGCGTTCTTTTTTCGCAGGGGCAGAAAATACTGTACGACGCCTGGCTGTGGCGCCAGGACGCGGGATCCTTCGTCAAGTGCGAGGAAATGCGCGACATACCGAGCCCCCGCTTCGACCCCGTGACCAAAAGAGTGACATCGTTCGAGCAGGCCGGACTCGGCTCCGCAAAAACCATCCTCGCCTGGGAAAGCGGCAAGCTGGTTGCGCTCGAGAAAACGGTGCGATATCCGGACGGCGACAGCGGGGATATCGTCATCAGCCGCTATCTTCGCGGGTCCGACGGCGAGCTGCGGCTTGTCCACGAGGAAACACGCCGGCCGGCGGATGGTGATGCCTGTGAAGACGATGCCATGGACGACGCCTATTACCGGCCGGATCTGTCCGGGCTCAATCTTTTTCTCGATCCGCCCGCCGACACGCTCGATGTCGCCGTCCTTCCGAACGGCGAATGGTGGCTGTGGCGCGGATTTCCGGACAGGACGCTCTTGATCGAATCGCGGCGGATGCCGGCCCTGGATTACGAAAAAGCGGCGGCCGAACGCCTTGTCCTGACCGAATGGCCGCTGGCACGGGAAATAACGGTTTCGCCCTTCCCGGCGCTGGGGGAAAAGCTAACCTATCCCGTCTTCAAGGCGGAATTCCTGACCGGGGAAAACGAGGATACCCGGCAGTTCGTCGCCGCGCTGATCTTCGCCGACGAATGGAGCTTCTGGTTCGTCCTCGACGCTCCCGCCGACGCGCAGCTTGGTCATCCCGACGCGGACGCGGATGCCGCCGCCGGCAACGAGCGCTTGCGCGAGGATATGGAAAAGCTGCTGCTCGACATCGAGGCGGTCGATCCGGTGGACGGCGATTTTCTGCCTTCCTTCGGTATTCCCGTATATTTGGCCGGCGCCGATTCCCCTTCGCGGATACGCGTCATGGACGCCCTCATCCGGATCAAGAAAGTCGTCGTTCCCGAGGATTCCCCCTGGCTCGGCGACGGCCGGATCGCCTACCGTTACGACGGCCCCGGAACAGTCGCCGGCAAGCCGGCCCTCCTTTTTTCCTTCGGCGCCGACAGCCGGGAAAAGTTCACCGCCGAGCGTCACTTCGCCGTCGACGTGAAGGGGCGGGTTTATGAAATGGACATACTGGCGGGCGGGGAGTATTGGCAGTGGGAGGATCGCGGAACCCCCTGGTGGGGCGAATACGTCGACGGCGAAAAGACGCTTTCCATCGGCGACTACCGGGAGGGGCCGTTCGGAATGTATTTCGTCTGCTCCTTCTCCGTCGACGGGGTCGAACTGGCCGGCTTGACCGTGCCGGCGCGAGGCAGGAACGCCTCGGGGGACGGATTCGTTTTTCAACTCGCCGGAGACGACTCGGCGGTGACGGTGACGCTTGATGCCGACTGGAAGGAATCGGACCCGGGCGAAGCCGCGAAGAAGCTGGCCGGGCGATATGTCCGGCAATTGGAGCGGGAACCCGTCGACCATCTCCACGGGAATTCGACCGATGTTCATGGGCATTACACACTGAAAAGCGACGCCTTCGACGGCTACATGACGGTTGAGCGAACCGACAAGGAAAGCTTCTACGCCGTCCGTATATTCGCCATTCAGAAAAGCGGCGCGAATAACAGCGGCGAGGTGGACGGCAGCGGCAAACTCGCCGGGAATACGATTTCGATCGAGTACGGGGGCGACGATCCGGACGCAACCATCGATGTGATCTTTGACGGCGAAACGGCGAAGGTGGCGACCTCCGAGAATTTCCAGGGAAGCGGATGGCTCGGAGCGGGCGTGGTCCTGGATGGGGAGTATGTGAGAGAGAAGCGATAATGGAATGAAGAAGCGCCATGGAGGCAAGGGGTTCAATTCCGCAAGACGCACGATACGGCAAAAATGTAAACAGTTGCGACGCGGATAAGAGCCTATCCGAATAGGGGCGCTTTTCGGGATGGACCCATTGAAAAATAATGGGGTACACTAGCCGTCTCGCCCCACTCGGATAGGTTCCAAGCCGCAAACGGTGTTTTCGGAAGAAAGACAATAACGATCAAAGTCACGCTGGCGTTGATCCGGGATACGTGCTCGTGAAGATATCGGAGGTTGAATCGGATTCGGCCTGGGGCTACCTGATTAGCAATCCTGAACGCCGCCCTCGCCTTCGCCCATGGCTCAAGCCATGGGCGAAGGGCAAACAGGCATATGGCATCCACGCCCCAATAGGGTCATTGGCGCCATATTTCAAGGGATGTCATTGTAAGTGGATTTTGGAGAAGATCACGCAACCCGCCGTTTGATTCTCTCCAACGCTTCTTGGGGTTTCCACGTTGCACCGGGAATTATTGCGCGGCCGGCGGCGTCGCCCGACCTGACGAAAAATCAACCCATCACTCCCAAGCGGTGCCGTCTTTGGAGAAAATCTGGCGGTGGTTGGCCCATTTTTTCCAACAGTCCACTGGAACGATGATTCGCGTTATCGAGAGCTGTTTGTTTGGGGTCGGGAGTTCGGGTTTGGATTGAAATTGCACGGGCATGATTTTTATTTGGCAGGGCAATTGCATTGCTATGGTTCGGTGCCTGCTCAACCGGCAGTATCACAGTATTGACGCAACTACATTTCGATTCCCGTAATCCTTGGAGATATCGTGGCCAACCACAAACTCGCAGTGATCGCCATTGGCGGCAATTCTCTCATTCTTGATGACAAACCAGCGATTCCCGACCAGTACCAGGCGGTGATGGCGACGGTCAAACACATTGCCGACGTCATCGAGGACGGTTGGAGGGTTCTCATTACCCATGGCAACGGGCCGCAGGTGGGATACCTTCTCCTGAGATCCGAGATTGCCCACCGTTATGCCGGCCTTCACTTTCTGCCGCTCCTGAACTGCGTCGCCGATACGCAGGGGAATATCGGCTTCATGATCCAGCAGGCCATGGAAAACGAATTGCGCCGTCGTGGATTGCCGGCGAAAACGGCCGCGATCGTGACCCGGGTCGAGGTCGATCCCCGGGATCCCAAATTCCAGGACCCCGACAAATTCATCGGCGGCTTTTACGACGACAGGGAAATCGAAAACATCCGCCGCGAAAATCCCGCCTGGACCTTGAAGCAGGATTCCAATCGTGGATTCAGGCGGGTCGTTCCGTCGCCAAAACCGGTAAAAATAGTGGAACTGGACGCGCTGCGAAGCATGCTGGACAGCGGCTACAACGTCATCGGCGGCGGCGGCGGCGGCATTCCGGTGATTCTGGACGGGAAGGACTACATGGGCGTCGACGCGGTCATCGACAAGGACCTGACTTCCCGCCTCCTCGCCAACGCTCTGGGCGCGGACCTGTTCGTCATTTCCACCGGCGTCGATGCGGTCAGCGTCGACTTCGGCACGCCGCAACAGCGGGAATTGACGAAAATCGGCGTCGATGATCTGCAGAAACACATGGACGAGGGCCAGTTTCCCAAGGGGAGCATGGGGCCGAAAATACAGGCCGCCATCGATTTCATCCGGCAGGGCGGAAAGAAAGTCATCATAACCAGTCCCTCGAACCTGGGTAAAGCCATTCGCGAGGGGAAGGGAACGCACATCCTCGCCCGATAATCGCTGAGCATGCGCCGCTTCGCGGTCCCGCCCCTCGCCGTTCTCTTGTTCGCGGCCGGGAAACGGAGTCGCGAAGCGGGTCGAAATTCGATTGGAGGCGCCGTTCTTTTGACGTCATGTCAAAGGGCGGCGTGTTCGTGTTTCGCCATGAAGCATTCGGCCGTCGTCAGAATGCCCATGAGTATATCCCATCCCGAAGTGTGGCCGATGGCGGCGATGCGCCGGAGAGTCTTGTCGAACGCCTCTCTCCCCAGCAACACCTCGGTCAGCAGGTCATGGAACGGCGCGGCGCCCCAGCCGGCCGCCGCCGCGCGCAGATGGGCGAGGCTAATCCGGTTTGTCCCCCCGGGGCCGTGCGCCGCCAACGCGACCGCCAGTTCGTCCGCCTCCTTTTTCACGGCAAGCGCGTGAAGCGCCAGAAGCGTTCCGGCCAGGATATCGTCTCCGGTGGGCGTCAAGCCGGGACCCAGGCCGACCAGCGATTGTACGGCGTCCCGCAATGGATGTTCATGCGGCGAGGCAAGCCATGTGGACAGCGCCGCCAATGCCCGCGCCGTCTCTTCCGCCGCCGCACAGCGCACGGCGGCGCCGGGACGGCGACCCGCCAGCATCCATTCCGCGAGCGTGCCTTCCGGAGCCGACATCCGCATGGCTTCGCGCAGGAGCGGCAGGGCGCGATGAAGCGCGCGCGGCTCCGGCGGCGGAAATGGCGGCGGATGCCATTCCCGAAACATGGCGCAATCGACCGCCAGGGTCGACGCGGTCATGGCGCCGCGGCCGTCGAGGGTGAGAATCTGCCCTTCCGAAATATGTTCGCCAAGACATGTCGGCCAATTCTCGGAGAGGGCGTGGAGCGGCCCCGGTTCCAGGTCGTCCCGCAGAAAGCATAGCCAACGGTCGCGGCCATCGCGGCAGTAAAAACTTCTTTCGAAGACGGCCGTCACGGTGAGCGGCGCCCCTTCCCGAAGGATTGGCCCCGCGACCGGCCCCGCGCTCCGCACGCGGATGACGGGAACAGCCGGGCCGAAACGCGTCGCGCGGCTCATCCCGCCACCGTTTGATAAAAGGCGCGAAGCGCCTTGTTCATGACTTCCATGGGGGGGGTGACAAGCCCGGTGCCGACCTGGCCGACGCCGGGCTTGTGATGCGCCACGCCGGAAATGATCAGCGGCAATATGCCTGTCGCAACCACCCGGCAAACGTCTATGCCGGTGGGAGCGCCCGCGAAATCGCAATTGGGAATGGCGAGATCTGGGTCGCGGCCTATGCAAATATGGTTCATGTCGACGGTGTATTCGAGGGATTCCATGAGATTGCCGGCGCCGACGAGATGCGTCACCGACGGAACCGCCCCCAGCGCCATGCCGCCAATGCCGTAGCACTCGACGATGGCGGAATCCCCCATGTCCGGGTTGGCGTCGGTCTCGGTATAGCCGGGAAAATAAAGACCCTTCGGATACAGAGACGGCGCGGTGAACCAACGGTCGCCGGTGGCGCTCAGATGCATGCCGAAATCGACGCCGTTGCGGTTCATGGCGGTGATCAGGGTTGAATGGGGAATGATTCTCGCCGTGTCCATGGCCGTCTTGGCGGCGGCCATGGCGAGGTTGAGAAAAAACTGCTCGTTCTCCCTGGCCAGGAAGGACACTATGCTTTTGAGATCGTCGGCGCTTTCGGCGGCATCGACGAGTTCCGTCGCCACCGAGCGGTAGAACGCCAGGCTGGCGGCGACGTTCCGCTGGTGCATTTCATCCCCCATGAGGAGGGCCTGGGACATGATGGGCTTCAGCGCCACGCCTCCAAGTCCGACCAGGGCCCGGTCGAGGGCGGGGGCGAGCACTTCTTCCAGCCATTTCAGGCGGGCCAGCACCGGTGGATGATTTTCCCCGAACCGGAGCGCGTGCCCAACGCCCTCATTCAGCGGCGAATAGGCGATATTGCCCGCGGTTTCGTTTTCCACAAGAAAAAGCGGCATGGAACGGGACACCGCGCCCGCCATGGGGGCGACAACGTTCAACGTATAGTTTGACTGACAGGCGATGCTCCCCGAATGCAGCAACCGCTCCGCCTCGGCTTCGCTCGGGGCGAGCCCCTCGTAAAGGACGGCTCCCACAATCGCGCCCCGCATCGGGCCGCACATGTTTTCCCATTTGACGGGAGGGCCGGCATGGAGAATGACGTTTTCCGCGAAATCGGGGATGAGTTCCCGGGCCGGCCGGACGCGTCTGACGACCGGTTGCGCGGCCAGGATGCGCCGGAGCCCGGTATGATTGGCGATGTCGATCAGGGAGTCGCCGTCCGCGTTCCGAAAGCCGACCGCCAAATTGAACAGGATGTCGATGAGTTCGGAATCCCCCTGCGCCGGCGGCTTCCAGTCGATGTCGGCACACGGCACGCCGCCTTTTCGGAAAGGGGAGAGAAAATCGTCGAGCCCTATGTTGACCGCGCGCAATCCCTTGGCCATCAGACTGTTCCTCCCAGGGAAAGTTTTGCCGCGTAGGCGGCCGCCCGGGCGTTGTTGCCAAGCACCGTCACGCCGGATCTCAACAGGATATCGATCTGCGACGACCGGCTGGGCGTGTCCGATTCGGTGCCGCAGACGTTCGCCACGACGCGCTTTTCCCTGCTTTTGCCGTCGGTGAGCGCCGCGGCGCGGTCGATTGCCCGGACCAATTGGCCTGCGTAATTCGGGGCGACGGCGTTTCCCAGAACGACGTCGGTCAGAATCACCGACACCTCCGGCGCGCACAGTTCATGGACGATTCTCGCAAGCTTTTGTTCGGGATACAGGAGGGGATGCGGCCGTCCCATGGTGAACTCGTCCGTCCCCATATCGAGGAAAACGTGACCGTCGGCGGGCTCATGGCCTCCGATGAGGCCAACCCCATCGACCCGGACGTTGCTGTGCATCGCGCCCGGCAGCAGGGCGCGGCAAATCTCCGCCGATTCGCGGCAGAGCATTCCGCCGCTGAAAAGCCCGCGAACGAGTCCCGACTTGGAGGGCCGGTCCTTTTCCCGCACGCCCGGAGAAGGCAAATCCAGGTCGGACGTATCCAGGATGGACGCGATGCGCTCCGCCGTCATGACCACCGCGTCGCGCAGGGTGCCGGCGTGGGGAATGCCGGCGGCATCCTCCGCCCCGTACTCGGCGACCCCCGCATAGCGGACAAGGACGGGTTTCCCCAACCGCCGGCACATCCCGGCCAGCTCCCGCCGGGTCTCCGCGCCGGGATCCCCCCCGATGACGACGATGATCTGCGTTTTCGCGTCGCCTTCCAGGCGTTCCAGGGCCGTCTTGGTGGAGATGCCGCCGATGTCGTCGACGAGATCGCGTCCGCCGACGCCAAGGGCGGTGCTGATGCCCAGACCGCACCGGTCGAGAAGACAGCCAACCTCCTGCAACCCCGTGCCGGAGGTGGATATGATGCCCACCGTGCCCTGCCGCACGCGGTTGGCAAAGCCGAGGGGCATGGCGTCGATCACGGCGGAGCCGCAATCCGGTCCCATGAGGAGAAGCCCCTTGGCGGCGGCGAGGCGCTTCAGGGCGCGTTCGTCGGCGAGGGAGATGTTGTCGCTGTACAGGAACACGTCGAGGCCGGAGGACAGGGCCTGGGCGGCTTCGTATTTCGCGTACTCGCCGGCAACGCTGATTATCGCCAGATTGGCTTCCTCCAGGCGTTCGCATGCCATGGGCAGGGACTTGGGCGCGAGGTGTTCCGTCGGCGAGCGGAGGGCGCGCGGCGGCTTGGCGAGCAGGTCGAGGACGGCTTTCTCGGCGACCGGGTTCAGTTCGCGCTCCGCGTCGATGGCGACGACGAGATCGTCCGGCCCCGCCGCCTCGATGTCCCTGGTCAAAAGTCCCGACTGCGCCAGCAACTCCTTGTTCCGCGGGGCGGCCATGAGGGCGGTGACCTGGCGGGCGCCGGACAATTCGCGCGCCCGGCTGGAAAGCTTCATGAGAAACACCGAATCCCTATACACTCCGGGGAGCACAAGGCAATGCACTTCGGAACGCGTCTCGTTCATGGCGATTCCATTCATGCGTGGCGCGGACGCTTCGAAGGGGAAAGGAAAACGTCGCCGCCATTGGCGGTAATACGGCACAGTGCGCGCCGCGGCCCGGCGTTGCATGCGCCATGGGCCGATATCGGAAACTGCATGCGATTATATTGCAATAACTCAACCAAAAAAGGTAAAAAGCGGCGCCACGATCCATTGTCATGGGCGGTACATGGCCGCCGAGCGCTTCCACCGCGATTTTGGAAAAAACTCTTCCCCTCCGAAACGATTGCCATACACTGGTGACAGGGCGGCTGCGCCCCTATGGGGCAACCATGACCTGTTCGTCTGCCCGGCCATAATCCCGACAATCCACGAATTGTGATGAAAATTGCTGAAAACGCTTCGGACGCAGGGAGCATCTATGAATCGGGACATGCATGCGCCGATTGTACTGATTGTGGATGAACATCGCGAAAGCCGCGACACCATGCGCACCATACTTGCTCCGGACGGCTTCGAGATCCTCGAAGCCGATAGCCTGGACAGCGCGCTGGCCGCCCTCAATCAAAAATCCCCCGACATCGTCATCCTCGACTTCAATCTGGGCGGCAGCAATGCCGTGGAATTGGTCGAAAGCATGCGGCAGCGCCTTCCAAACACCCCTGTCATCAGCGTCACTGAACAGCGGGACACCAGGGTCTTGGTACAGGCCATGCGGCGGGGCATTTATGATTATCTCATTAAGCCCATAAACGCAAACGATTTGCGACTTTCAATCAGCCAGGCTCTCGAGGAAAAGCGGCTGAAGGACGAGCTCCGTCTCCTCAAGGGGCAGCTTGAGGAAAGAACCACCCTCTTCACACGCATGGGCAACAGCGACAAGGTGCAAGTATTGGTCCGGCTTCTGGAAAAAATCGCGCCGACCCCCTTCACCGTCCTTATCGAAGGCGAAAGCGGCGCGGGCAAGGAGCTGGTGGCGCGGGCGATACACGACATGTCGAAGGTGAGCGGCGGTTCGTTCGTGGCGGTCGATTGCGGCGCCATTCCCGAATCATTGTTCGAGAGCGAGCTGTTCGGCTATGCCAAGGGCGCCTTTACCGGCGCCACCGCCAACAAAGTCGGTTTTTTCGAGGCCGCGGACGATGGCACGTTGTTCCTCGATGAAATCTGCAATCTTTCCTATACATCGCAACAGAAACTGCTCCGCGCGATAGAAGAACGAAAGGTGCAGCGTCTCGGAACCACCTCATCCCGTCCCGTGAAAGTCCGTATTATCGCCGCCTCCAACCGATCCCTGGAAAAGGATGTGGAGAACCGGCTGTTCCGGGTGGACCTGCTGCACCGGTTGAAGGAGGTTTCCGTAAAAGTCCCCGCCCTTCGCGAACGACAGGAGGACATCGCCTACCTTGCGAACCGCTTCCTGGATGAGTTCAAGGAACAGTTGGGATTGAATTGCACCGGCATTTCCCGGCCCGCCATGGCCTTGTTGATGAACGATTATTCCTGGCCGGGGAACGTCAGGGAACTGCGCAACGTCATGCGGCAGGCCGCATTGACCTGCGAGGACGGACAGCCTGTTCTTCCCGAACATCTTCCCATCGCTGTTGCCGGCCCCCCCCGCCCCTCCGCCGTCCCGGAGCCGGAAACGTCCTTCGACCTGGAGGCGGAATCATTGGCGGACATCATCAAGCGCCATAGCCTGGAACTGGAGCGGCAAATCATCGAACAGACATTGAAAGAGGCGAACGGCAACAAGGTCGTTGCGGCCAAACGCCTTCGCATCGATTACAAGACGCTGCACCGCAAGCGGAAAACGCTGGGATTATCCTGAGTATGACTTGGCGATTACAGGCCATGGCGCACATGCCATAGTCTGTGGCGCGTGCGCCATGGGGCGGCATGGATGTGCATGGCGCATTTCATTATACCGGTCATGAATTTTCAATCGGCAGTGCTTTGTCCCCTTTTTCATGCGTTGGATATTTCCCTCCGAATTCCCAGTATTCCTCGGTAAATATCGGCGAGTACCGCCCGCCGGCCAAACTGCCCGTGGTTTTTTCGGTTTTGAATATCACTGATTGGCACAATTGTTGCTTTGTCCCTCAATAACGCGATTATACCCAATAGCCACCACCCAATTTCGGGCTCTCCTCAATTGATGCGCCGCCATTGAAAGAGGGCTCGCATTGCCGGCGGATTTCCGCTCACTCCAGCGCAGCAACAATCAGCCCCCATAATCTCATCGATCTTGGTGTATTGAACGTTAGGAAAGAGGAGCGACATGACCAGCACACTCCGCCAGCACACATGCGACGGCACGCCGGAAAACACATTTTCCATTCTCTATGCCAACGACCCCCGGCAAAACCTGATTACGAAGAAAATTTCCCATTCCGATGTCGTCAAGGAATTCCATATCCATTGCCCCGTCGTGGCCAGGTCCGCGCAACCGGGCCAGTTCGTCATCGTGCGCGGCGACGACCGTGGCGAGCGGGTGCCGTTGACCATCGCCGATTTCGACCGCGAGATCGGCAACCTTGCGCTCGTGCTCCAGGTCGTCGGCCTTGCCAGCCACAAGCTGGACGAACTGGAGGCCGGCGACCGGATGCGGGACGTGGTCGGGCCGCTGGGACACAAGTCGGAAATCGATACTTTCGGGACCGTGGTCTGCGTCGGCGGCGGCCTCGGGATCGCCCCGGTCTTTCCCATACAGCGGGCGCTCAAAAACGCCGGAAACAGCGTCGTGTCCATTATCGGCGCGCGTTCGAAGGATCTGCTTTTCTGGGAGGATCGGATGCGGGCCGAGGCCGACGAGTTCATCGCGACCACCGACGACGGCTCGTATGGGGAAAAGGCCTTTGTCAACCAGCCCCTGCGGCGCATGCTGGAGCGGGGCGTGAAAATAGATCGCGTCATCGCCATCGGGCCTCCGGTGATGATGCGGGCAGTGGCCGAAACCACCCGGCCGTTCGGCGTCAAAACCATCGTCAGCCTCAATTCCATCATGATCGACGGCACCGGCATGTGCGGCGGCTGCCGGGTCGAGGTCGGGGGGAAGACGAGGTTCACCTGCGTCGACGGTCCCGAGTTCGACGGACACGAGGTGGATTTCCCCATGCTGCTGTCCCGCCTGGGCGCGTACAGGGAACAGGAAGGCGCCGCGTTCCGCGAACATCGCGACCGCGAGGAAATGAAAGTCGCCAAGGCCCCCGGCCGCACCCCCATGCCGGAGCAGGATCCCCAGGTCAGGGCGAAGAATTTCGACGAGGTCGCCCTCGGCTATACCCCCGACATGGCCCGCGCCGAGGCCGCCCGCTGCCTGCGCTGCAAAAAGCCATTCTGCGTCGACGGCTGCCCGGTGAACGTCGACATTCCCGCCTTTGTCGCGGAAATCGCCGAAGGCCGCTTCGTTTCGGCGGCCAAGGTCCTCAAGCGCACCAACAACCTTCCAGCGGTATGCGGGCGGGTCTGCCCCCAGGAAACGCAATGCGAGGCGAAATGCATTCTGGGCAAAAAGGGGGAACCGGTCGCCATCGGCAGGCTCGAGCGCTTTGCCGCCGACATGGCGGCGGACGACGGCAACGTCTCCATCCCCGAGATTCCGGCATCCACCGGCAAGCGCGTCGCCGTCATCGGCTCCGGTCCCGCCGGGCTCACCGCCGGAGCCGACCTCGCCCTGCTCGGGCACGGGGTCATGGTTTTCGAGGCGTTGCATTCGCCCGGCGGCGTACTCGTGTACGGCATTCCCGAATTCCGCCTGCCCAAGGCGATCGTCAAGCGCGAGTGCGATTATCTGCGCGAATTGGGCGTCGAATTCCGCATGGACTACCCCATCGGCCCCACCATCACCGTGCCGGAGCTTTTGGAGGCGGGATTCGACGCGGTGTTCATCGGCAGCGGCGCGGGACTGCCGTGGTTCCTCGACATTCCGGGCGAAAACCTGAAGGGGGTCTACTCCTCCAACGAGATCCTCACCCGCATCAACCTCATGAAAGCGTACCGCTTCCCGTTCTACGACACGCCGGTGCTGGTGGGGAAGAACGTCTGCGTCGCCGGCGGCGGCAATGTGGCGATGGATTCGGCCCGCTCCATGCTGCGTCTGGGCGCCGAATCCGTAACCATCGTCTACCGCCGGACCAGGAACGAACTGCCCGCCCGCGCCGAGGAGGTGCATCACGCTCTGGACGAGGGCGTCAAGCTGATGGAACTGGTCGCGCCGGTGAAATTGCTCGGCAACGACGACGGCTGGCTCACCGGCATCGAATGCCTGAAGATGGAACTGGGCGAGCCCGACGCCAGCGGGAGAAGACGGCCGGTGGAGCTGGAGGGGTCGGAACATGTCGTGCCGTGCGACCAGTTGATCGTCGCCATCGGCAACGGGCCCAATCCCATTCTGACCAACAGCTTCCCCGGACTGGAACTGGACCGGCGCGGCAACATTCCGGTCAACGACGGCATGATGACCAACATCCCCGGCGTTTTCGCTGGCGGAGACATCGTCACCGGCGCGGCGACGGTCATCGAGGCCATGGGCGCGGGCAAGAAGGCGGCGGCCGCCATCGACCGCTTCCTCGAGGGAAGTTCCCGACCCGCCCTGAAAATCCGCTGAACTGCGTACGGGATTGCGCACCTTTCATATTTCTTTCAGTCGAGGACGCCATGAAAATCAAAACCATCATCATGCCGAACAGTTATCGGGATTCGGTTTTCCTTATGAAGCTCTCGGGCCAGGCGAAAGAGAGGGGGGGCGCGGAGACGGTTTCCGCCATGATGGGAACCCCCCGAAACAAGGAGCTTTTCGAAGCGTCGGGACTGATGACGCCGGAAATCCGGGCCGCCAACGCCAACGACCTGGTCATTGCGGTGAGGGCCGACGAGGACGGGCTCGAGGCCGCCGCCGCCGCCGTCGTCGCCATGCTGGAGGAGGCGCCGGCCAGGAAGCGGGAAGACGCCCGCGGCGCGTCCGTGCCGCGCACCATCGACGCCGCCATGGCCGCGGACCCGGGTCTGAACGCCGCCCTCATTTCCGTCGCCGGCGATTATGCCCGCTACGAGGCGGCCAGAGCGGTGGCGAACAACACGGACGTCATGCTGTACAGCGACAACATCTCCATCGCCGATGAGCTCGCCTTGAAAACCATGGCGTCCCGCAAAAAGCTTTTGGTCATGGGGCCGGACTGCGGCACCGCCATCATCAACGGGACCCCGCTGGCCTTCGCCAATCACGTGCGCCCCGGCCCGGTCGGCCTCATCGGCGCGTCCGGAACCGGCCTGCAGGAGGTTTGCTGCCTCCTCGATCGCATGGACGTCGGCATCAGCCAGGCCTACGGCACCGGCGGCCGCGATCTCAAGGACGACATCGGCGGCCTCACCGCCCTCACCGCCCTCGAGCGCCTCGCGGCGGACGCCGGCACCACGATCATCGCCATTCTCGGCAAACCTCCGGGGGAAGCCACCCGCGCCAAAATCCTCGAGCGCTGCCGCGGACTGGGCAAAAAGGTGTTCATGCACTACATGGGGGCGTCCAATTACGACGCCGAGAACAAGGCGGGCATAGGCACGGCCGGGAATCTGACCGACTTCTCGATCATGGTGGCGCGGCACGTCAACGCTTCCGCCGACCTCGACGGCAAAAAGGACGATTACCCGCTTCATGCCGGCTTGAAGCCTGGTTTCGTTTACGGTATTTTCGGCGGCGGCACCCTGTGTCAGGAAGCGGCCGAAATCGCCGCCGCCCGGCTTCCCGGGGATAAATTTTCCAACCTCAAGGTCGGCGGCTTCAAGCACATCACCGGCAAGGACAGGGTCGAAGGCCACGTCTTCCTGGATTTGGGCGAGGACGAATTCACCGTCGGCCGCCCGCATCCGATGATGGCTCCGGAATTGAAGATGGAGCGGCTTGTCGACGCCCTCTGCAACCCGAAAGCGGCCGTGGCGCTTATCGACATGGTCATCGGCTACGGTTCCCATCCCGATCAGGCTAACCTGGTGGCGCGGGCGCTGGAAAAGGCGGACAAGCAGTCCGGCGGGGCCAGCCGCAAAAAACAGGTGGTCGCGTCCGTTTGCGGCACGAAAGGCGATGCGCCGAGTCGGAGCGACCAGGTCGCCATTCTGGAGAGGGCGGGAGTCGTCGTTTTCGCATCCAACGCCTATGCCGCCGCCTGGGCCGTCCGGGCCGCTCAGGGCGCGTAGGGCGGACAGGGGCCGCAACAACGACAAAAACCAGCCATACAACATAGACTGTACCGGGAGATAACAATGTCAGCAGAAAAATTGCGCGTCGTCGCCATCGGCGTCGAAGCTTTTGACCAGGCCCTGCAAGATACCGGCACCCCCTTCGTCCGGCTTGACTGGAAGCCGCCGGCGTCGGGCGACACCGATCTTGTCGGCGCGTTGTTCGAAATAGACACCGCATGCATCGATGAAAACGGCCAGTCCCTGGTCGACAAGGCGAACCGGGCGGTCTTCGACCGCATTCTCAAGGGACAGCCCACGCTGCGGCGGGTCCTGCCCGCGCACCAGTGCATCGAGGGAATGACCAGGACGACCATTCTCCACGCCGGCCCGCCGATCGAATGGCGGGACATGTGCGGCCCCATGAAAGGCGCGTTCCTCGGCGCCATCCGCTACGAGGGTCTCGCCGGGACGGACGAGGAAGCGGCGGAGATGATGGCGTCGGGTAAAATCACCTACGGCCCCAACCACGCCCGGAACGCCGTCGGCCCGATGACAGGCATGATCTCCTACTCGATGCCGGTATTCGTGGTTGAAAACGAAACGTTCGGCAACAAGGCCTATTGCACCATCAACGAGGGCATCGGCAAGGTCATGCGCTTCGGCGCGAACGGTCCCGAGGTCATCGAACGCCTGCGCTGGCTGGAAAAGGAGGTGGCGCCGACTCTGGACGAGGCCGTCCGGTCCATGGGAGGCGTCAACCTGAAGAACATCATCGCCCAGTCCCTTGCCATGGGCGACGAGATGCACCAAAGGAACGTCGCCGCCAGCCTGAATTTCTACAAGGCCATCGCCGGTCCGCTCCACGACGCGCTGAAGGGGCGCGAAAACGGAACGAAGGTGGCGGCGTTCGTCGGCAGCGGCAACGAACAGTTTTTCCTCAATCTCGCCATGGCCGCGAGCAAGGCGATCATGGATCCGTGCCGCGACGTTCCCCATTCCACCGTGATCACCGCCATGAGCCGCAACGGCGTCAATTTCGGCATAACCGTTTCCGGTCTCGGCCAGCAATGGTTCCAGGCGCCCTGCCTGAAACCCGAGGCGCTCTACTTCCCCGGATTCAGTGAAAGGGACGCCAATCCGGATATGGGCGATTCCGCCATTGTGGAGTGCATCGGCATTGGCGGCTTCGCCATGGGGTCGGCGCCGGCGGTAGTCCGTTTTGTCGGCGCGGGCGGCCTCGCCGACGCCCAGCGCTATACCAACAGCATGGGAGAAATCACCGTCGGCCAGAATCCGGCCCTGGCCATGCCCAACATGGATTTCGCCGGCGTGCCCACCGCCATCGATATCCGCAAGGTGGTCGCCACCGGCATCCTGCCCGTCATCAACACCGGCGTGGCGCACCGGGAGCCCGGAATCGGCCAGGTCGGCGCCGGAATAGTCAACCCGCCGATGACGATCATGGAGGATGCCGTTCGCGCCTTCGCGGAAAAATACGCGAAGTAACGCCGCCGCCCAGGACGCATTCGAAACTTCGTTTATTTCATGACTGCAATTGACAGGAGGCGACACGATGGGATTTCGCAACAACAAACTCGGCTTTCCAAAGGATGTCCTGGCGTCACGGTCTGTCGTCAAAAAGGGCGAATACGCGCTTCTCACGCCGGACGGCATGGTGAACAACGTCATCCCCGGTTTCACCAAGTGCGACACGACCATACTCGCCTCGCCCAAGATGGGCGCGACCTTTGTGGATTACCTGGTCGACGTCAAGCCCGATGGCGGCGTGGCCGCGTTCGGCGGCGACGGCGTCGAGACGTTCGTTTATGTCATTGCCGGCGAAATCGCCGCGGCCGTCGACGGCTCGTCGTCCGCCCTCGCGTCCGGCGGCTATGCCTTCTGCCCGCCCGGCAAATCGATGGACCTGAAGAACAAAGGCGCCGCCGCGGCGAACCTCTTCCTGTACAAGCGGCGCTACCGGCCGGCGAAGGGATTCCAGGAACCGCCCGTCGTGATCGGCAACGTCGCCGATCTGCAGGCCATCGACTACGAGGGGATGGGAAACCTGAAATTCTACAATTTCCTGCCCTCGGGCGACGATCCGTCGTTCGACATGAACATGCACATCCTCTCGTTCGAACAGGGCGCCTCCCACGGCTATGTGGAGACGCATGTGCAGGAGCACGGCGCCTACGTTCTTTCCGGAACGGGGATGTACAACCTCGGGAACGAGTGGATGCCTGTGCGGAAGGGCGACTATATCTTCATGGCCGCGTACAGCCGACAGGCGGCGTACGCGGTGGGCAACGACGGGCCTTTCGCCTACATCTATTCCAAGGACTGCAACCGGGACGAGGTTATCTGACCGCCGGCTCAACCGCAAGGATCCGACCGCCGGCTCAACCACAAGAAAAGGATACGACCATGAGTGAGGAAGCGACCGTACGGGTGAAATATGACGAACTGAAGCGGCTCATGAAAACGAAATTCATGAAGGCGGGCCTGCCGGACTCCCATGCGGAGGCTGTCGCGGATCACCTGGCCTATGCGGATTCCAGGGGCGTGCATTCGCACGGCGCGGTGCGGGTGGAATACTACTCGGAGCGCATCGCCAAGGGCGGCAGCAACGCGAAGCCCGATTTCAAGTACGATCACAAGAGCGACAGCATCACCATCATCGACGGCGACAACGCCGTCGGCCATCTGGTCGCCCTGATGGGGACGGACGAAGCCATCCGCCTCGCGGAAAAGACCGGCGTGGGCGTCGTCGGCATGAAGAGGCTGGGGCATTGCGGCACGCTTTCCTATTTTCTGCGCAAGGCGGCGGAGAAGGGCTATATCATGCTCTCCATGGCGCAGTCGGACCCCATGGTCGTGCTCTACGGCGGCGCGGAACCCTATTTCGGCACCAACCCCATCGGTTTTTGCGCGCCCAGAAAGAACGGCGAGCCGGTTATTTTCGATATGGCCACGACGGTCGGCGCCTGGGGGAAGATCCTGGACTCCCGCTCCAAGGGCAAGGCGATTCCCGACACATGGGCGGTCGACTCCAACGGGAGGCCCACAACCGACCCCAACGCCGTCGCCGGGCTGGTCCCCGTCGCCGGCGCAAAAGGTTCGGGACTGATGATGATGGTCGATATCCTTGCCGGCGTTCTCCTGGGACAGCCTTCCGGCAAGCACGTTTCCTCCATGTACGCCGATTTGTCGGCCGGCAGGGAACTCGGCCAGATCCACATCGCGCTCAATCCCGGGTTCTTCGTCGGCAGGGAAGCCTTCCTGGCGGCCATCGACGACATGGTGGGGGAGATCCACGCCCTGAAGCCCGCCGATGGCTTCGACCGCCTGTTTTATCCCGGGGAGAGAAGCGAAAGCGTCGCCGAACGGTACCGCAGGGACGGCATACCGATCGTGAAGGAAATCTATGATTATCTTGTCAGTGACGACGTGCATTTCAATCGTTACGACAACATGAACGCCTTTGCCAAAAACTGAGAGCGCGTCCAACAAATCGTTTCGTCGCGCCATGCTTCGTCAAAAATCAGCTCCCGTGATCGTTTCGGCCGGAACCGCCGGCCCCAAAGCCGACCCTGTCGCTGATTTTCCCCGTCTGGCAGGACGATCCGAATTTTCATACACGCTCCGCGAGAAAATGCGGCCGGCCGCATTTTGACGAGAGGACGGAAACATGGAATTTTCGATTGATGAAATTGGGCAAACCATAACCTGGTTTTCCTCCATCAGCGACGGCGAGGGCAAAGGCACCACCCGCACGCTGTATTCTCCCAGCTGGCTCCGGGCGCAAAACGGGTTGAAGGAGCGCTTCGAGGCCCTGGGCCTCGACTGTCGCTTCGACGCGATCGGCAACTT
This sequence comes from Planctomycetota bacterium, assembly GCA_031254915.1. Taxonomy (GTDB): domain Bacteria; phylum Planctomycetota; class SZUA-567; order SZUA-567; family SZUA-567; genus JAIRTL01. Next base: position 39,096 of record JAIRTL010000003.1, on the reverse strand, counting down.
CTATGCCACCCTGAAGGGAACGGAATGCCCGGAAGAGACGATCGCCACCGGATCCCACGTCGACACCGTCGTCAACGGCGGCAGGCTGGATGGACAATTGGGGATTGTCGGCGGGTATTTGGCGGTAAAGAAGCTTCTCGAGCGCCACGGCAAACCGAAACGGAGCGTCCAGGTGATCTCCCTGGCCGAGGAGGAGGGGTCCCGCTTCCCCTATGTGTTCTGGGGCAGCAAGAACATGTTCGGCCTTGCCGACAACGGGGACGTGGAGCGACTCGCGGATGCCGATGGCGTCGGCTTCGTGGACGCCATGCGCGGTTGCGGCTTCGATTTTCAGGTCGAATGCACGCCTCGCGCCGACATCCGCGCGTTCATCGAGCTTCATATCGAACAGGGGAATTTCCTTGAACAGGAAGGCTACACGGTCGGCGTCGTCACTTCGATCGTCGGGCAGAAGCGGTACAACATCACTCTTCGGGGGGAAAGCAACCACGCGGGCACCACGCTGATGAAATACCGCAAGGACACCGTGCAGTGTTTCGCCCGGATCGTGGACTCATCCATTGAAAAGGCGAAGAAAAGGGACGAGGTCCTGGTGTTGACTTTCGGCAAGGTCGTGCCCAGCCCCAATGCCGTCAACGTCGTGCCGGGCGAAACGCTTTTCACCATGGATTGCCGGCATACCGACGAAAAGCTGCTCCGCGAATTCACCGCCGAGGTGGAGCGGGACATGCGGGAAATCGCCGGCGGGATGGGGATCGGAATCGAGATCGACAACTGGATGGACGAGAAGCCCGTTCCGATGGACGGGGAGATCGTCGCCCTGATCGAGGACGTGTGCAAGGAACGGAAGCTCGCCCACAGGAAGATGCACAGCGGCGCGGGACACGATTCGCAAATCTTCGCCGTGCACGTTCCCACCGGGATGATCTTCGTCCCGAGCATTGCCGGCATCAGCCACAATCCGGCCGAGGACACGAAACTCGAGGACATCCGCGCGGGGATGATCGCGCTGGGCGAAACGCTTCGCCGCCTGGCATATTGACGGCGGTCGCGGGGCATATGTGAAGCACATTCATGCAAACAACCAAGGAACTGACATGTTGACGAGCGATGACAAGGTATTGCCGGATAATTATTGGAAAAAGGTCGTGTTCACGTTTTGCATGGGCTGGACCGTTATTTGGGTCTATCGCTCCATGCTTTCCCCCATCTATCCCGAAATCCAGGACACCATCGGCACGCAGTCGAATTCGGCCATGGGGATGATCGCCTCATGCTATTTCTTCGGATATACGGCGATGCAAATCCCGTCCGGCTTTCTGGTGGACAAGTTCGGCCAGAAGAAGATCCTGATTCCCGGTTTTCTCCTTTTCGCCCTGGGCGTGGTCGCCATAGCCTTGGCGAAGTCGATCACCGGCATTTATGTGGGCGCGGTGGCTGCGGGGGTGGGCTGCGGCTCCTATTACGGTGCGGCCTTCTCCATGACTGCCCAACACGTCCCCCCGCGGAAGAAGGGGCTGTCGACGGCCATCGTGAACAGTGGTTCCGCCCTCGGGATGATCATCGGCATGAACGCCGCCAGCCTGCTGGTCAAGTCCATGCAGTTCCCGTGGCAAACGATGGTGCTGATATCCGCCGGCCTGATATTCCTGCAGGTGCTGTGGTTCGCTTTCGCGCTGCGCTCCACCGACAAGAAGGGCGAAAGCAACCCTGCCGCATCCGCGCCCGCCGGCGGCATACGGACCGAAGAGTCCGACAGCGACGGTTCGATTTTCAGGCCCTCGCTTCTTGCCTGCTACCTTCTGTATTTCACCACCTGCTATGCGTATTACCTGATCGTGACCTGGCTCCCCAATTTTCTCGCCACCGAGCGCGGAATCAAGGGCGGCCTGATCGGGCTCATTGTTTCCATGATCGCCGTGACGGCGGTTCCCGGCGGATTGTTCTTCGCGCATTTGTCGGACAAAAAGAGGGGCAAGAAGAGCAGGATCATCATTTTCCTGGAAATCTCCGCCTTTGCGCTGATCACCGTTTCCATGTTCGCGCCCAACGCACTCAGCCTGTCGATCATCCTTCTCCTCTACGGATTCCTCGGCAAGATGGCGGTGGATCCCGTTCTCATCTCCTTTGTCTCCGACAAGGCCAGCAAGTCGAAGGTCGCGACCACGTTGGGCATGTTCAACTTCTTCGGCATGTCCTCGTCGGTAGTGGCTCCCGCGCTCACCGGGTACATCATCGACCGGACCGGGTCCGGCGTATGGGGATTTTATCTGGGAGCCATTCTCCTGTTTGCGGGAACCGTCATGTTCGCCTTTTTCAACCGCGGCAAGAAAAGCACCGCCGCATAGCATTTCGTGCCCACCCCATCCCGGCGGCCGGGTGAGCGGCTGATTCCGGTGGATTCGGAAACCCCGACTCCAAAGCGTATCCGGAATGGTTGTACAGCCGCTCTCGGCTTTCCATGCCGGGCGCGCCCGAAATTGCGAACATGGGGGATGGGGCGTCCTGTTCCACATCCGTTTCCCTCGGCCATTTCATGGCGGCGCACAGCCGGGGAATCGCAACTCCGGACCGTGAACGGTAAAATAGCGGACTGGCGCCTCCCGCACACTGTTCGTCGATTGGCGGTACATTCCCATGGCAGGCCGTGCCAGCACCAAGGAAGGAGTGCAGCTCGTGACTGAAGACAAAAAAAAGAAGGGCATTTCCATTACCATGCAGATCCTCCTCGCCACGGTCGGCGGCGTGGTTTTCGGCGCGCTTGTCGGCCCCTGGGCGGGCAATCTGAAGTTCATCGGAGACATCTTCATCCGGCTCATCCAGATGTCGGTTGTCATCCTGGTCATGTCCGCCGTCATCGGATCCGTCGGCAGCCTCAAAGGCAAGGGACTGGGGCGGATGGGGTTGAATACCTTTAAATGGTTCATCGTCTTCTCTGTTTTCGCGGCTGTCCTCGGCCTGGTTCTGGGGGAAATCATTCAGCCGGGATCGGGAATCACCCTGGCGGGTCAATCGCAAATATCCGAACCGCCTCCCGCCGCCAGCATCCAGGACACGATTCTCGGCTTCGTCTCCACCAACATCATCGGATCCATGGCGGCCGGATCGATGCTTCCCTGCATTGTCTTTTCACTGTTTTTCGGCCTGGCCATCAGCAAGTACTCGACCGTCAACCAAAACTCCATCATCCTGACCGTGGTCAACGATCTCAACGCGGTCATCCTGCACGTCATCCAGATGGTGATGAAGCTGGCGCCGATCGGCATATTCTGTCTTCTCGCCAACGTTTCCGGGGCCGTCGGCTTCAAGGTGATCATTCCCATGATCAAATATTTGGGGAGCCTGGCCATCGGGGACGCAATTCTCTTGATCGTCTATTTCGGTCTTGCCGCTGCGCGTTGCAAGGTCAATCCCCTCGTCATGCCCGGAAAATTCGCAAAAATGTCGCTGGTCGCCCTCACCACGACCTCCTCCGCCATCTCGCTTCCCACCAAAATGGAGGACAGCGTGACCAAGTTCGGGGTCAGCCGCCGCGTTTCCGATTTTGTCGGCCCGCTGGCCATGACGATGAATTCCTCGGGAGCCGCCCTGTGCTACGTGGTCATGACGCTTTTCCTGGCCCAGTCCGCCGGCGTCGTCATGAACACGCACCAGCTGGTCATGGCCGTCGTCCTGTCCTGCCTGTTGTGCATGGGCACCATTACTGTTCCCGGCGGTTCAGTGGTTGTCTGCACCTTCCTTGCCGCCTCCCTGGGCCTGCCCCCGGACTCCATAGCCCTCATGCTGGGCGTCGATTGGTTTGCCGGCATGTTCCGCACCCTTCTCAACGTCGACGCGGATGTCATTGTGGCCATGTTGGTGGCCAACGCGGAAGGGGAATTGGACAGGGATGTATACAATGGCAAGAAAGTCGGGGATGTCGGTTGAAAAACGCCGCGGCCGGCGGTCGGAAATCGCCACACCCGGGGCATGCGCCGTCGACATCGCGCGGCCATTCATGCCCCGATGATTTCGTCCGGCCGCCAATTTGGCGCAGGACGGTAACAGGACGGTAAAATGCCCATCGGAGCCCCTATCCGTCCAGAAAATCAAGAAGCTCCCTGAGCGTCTCCATCGGCAGTCCGGCAACGTTCGAGAGGCTTCCCCGAACCTCCTTGACGAGAAACCCCGACTGGATGCCGTAGGCGCCCGCCTTGTCCATGGGGTCGCCGGAAGCGACGTACCGGTCGATTTCCGCTTCCGACAAGTCGCGGAATTCGACTTCCGTAATATCCGCGTCGGAGACGCCCCGCCCGGTCGCGCCGTCGAAGACGGTGACGGCGGTGACGACGGCGTGCGACCTTCCGGAAAGCCGCGAAAGCATGCGCCTGGCTTCGTCCGCGTCGGCCGGCTTCCCCAACACCTCGCCGTCGACCACGACCATGGTGTCGGCGGCGATGACGATTTCGCCGCGCCTCGCTTCCGCCTCCGCCACCTTCCCGGCCTTCGCCTCGGCGAGCGCCCGCGCCGTCTCCTCGGGGGTTCCGCCCCGGATGGCGTCCTCGTCGACGTCGGCGGGAGAAGTGCGGAAATTGAGGCCGAGCGCCTCGAGAAGCTCGCGCCGTCGCGGACTGGCGCTGGCGAGTATCACCGCCCGCTGTTCGATCGGACAGTGCCGGCGAACGACGGTGCCGGCGAACATGTCTCCAAGCCGTTGGCGATTCGGGTTGAACAGCGCCGCCAGAGCGCCGACGACGCCGGGAAAAACAAGCGGGAACATGTCGGCGGCGCGGAGCAGATTGCGGAGAACCGCCTGCCGCGGGCTGATCGGGCCGCCGCCGGCGTTCCGCACCCGTATGCCCATCAGCCACTTGCCGGGAGTGAGGCCGAGCCGCGACTCCATCACGAACATGAAAAACGCCAATCCCCCGAGATTGATCCAAAATGCCTGGTTCAACATCGCGGCGGTGAGGACTTCGCCCATAATGACCAGATCGCCGGAGGCGATGTGATAGGCGGCAACGCCGATCGACGCGAGGACATAATCGACGAAGAGGGCGACGCCGCGCGTGAGCAGATCGGCGGGACTCCCCGGCATGGCGGCGGAAAGCGCGCGGGAGCGCCGCGCCTGGCGGACGACGAGAACGGCGACAAGCGCCGCGAGCGACAGAATCGCCGTGCGCATCCAGGCGAGGTCGCCGCCCGCTCCGATGTCGAACGTCGTTTTTTCCAGCCTGCCCTCGCCGATCGTGTAGACGGTCGTCGCCCCGGGCGACGCCGCAAGCCAATGCACCGCCCCGTCCCCGGCGCCGAGTGCGGCGAAATCGGATCCGCGCCGCACCGCATCCGGCAGGGTCAACGCCGGATCGGCATGCCAGGCGTCGTCCGCCCAGGTGAACGGCCGTAAAAGGGCGGGCCTGTCTCTTGACAGCGGATCGTGAACGCTGGCGGTCAGGCGCAGTCCGTCCCTGCCGATGAAAAGGGCGAAAGCGGACGCGTCGCCGATCCTGTGGGGCGGCCGTTCCTGCCAGGCGATGCCGTTCCATACGACATGGCGAAGCATGCCGCCCGAGAGGTCGTCGCGATCGGGAGACCATACGAGATGCGTCTTCCCCGCGTACTCGATCATTCTGGCGCGACGAACCGCCGGGTCGAAGGCGATGACGGGGCTGTCCTCTTCCCAGTCTCCGTTCCCGTCCGGTTTCACCAGGCGGAAGCGCCCGTACTCGTGGGCAAGGGCGACCGGCCGGCCATCCCGCCACGTCAGGTCGAGGAGACGCCGACCGCCGTCGGCGCGCGCAACCGGGGGGCCTTCGTCCCCGTAGCGGACAAGCACACCGTCCCGCATGGCCAGCCATAGCGATCCGTCCCCCCACGCCATGCCGGCCAGGACGCCCATGAACCTGCCCCGCGCCTCCCAGGCTCGAAGTCCCGGAAGATATTGGTAGAGATGAAAGGAATCGTCGCCTTCGGGATCGATTGCCTGAAAGGACGCCCACGCCTCGCCGTCCCTGCCGGCGGCCAGACGGGGGCTGGGCAGCGATTCGAGCGCCGATGCCTGCCATGCCGCGACGAGCGCCGCGACAAGGCAGGGTAAAAGCGCGCGAACCGCCGGGCGCGGCCTCATGGAAGCGCCGCCTTCACCTCGTCAAGGCAGTCGAAGATGCTCACCGTCTTTTGCCCGCCGCCTTCGGACATGTCCTTCACCACGATTTCGCCCCGCGACAGCTCGTCCTCGCCGAGGATGACGCACACCATGGCCTGGCGGCGGTTCGCCGAACGGAGCTGCGACTTGAACGACCGCCGTCCGTAATCCATGTCGGCGGAGAGGCCGGCGGCGCGGAAGCGCGCGATCATGCCGGACATCGCCCGGTGAGCGCTCTCTCCCAGCGCGACGCCGTATACCTGGAGCGGATACGAACACGAGCAGCCGTTTTCCGCCTCCATGGCGATGAGGATGCGCTCGACGCCGAGCGCGAAGCCGATGCCGGGAATCGCCGGCCCGCCGAGTTCCTCGGCGAGACCGTCGTACCGGCCGCCGCCGCCGATGGCGTTCTGCGCGCCCAGGGCCTCGTGCGTGTATTCGAATACCGTCTTCGTATAGTAATCGAGGCCCCGGACCAGGGTGTGGTCGAGGGCGAACCCGCCGCCGAGCGCCATAAGCCCCTCCTTGACCGCCTCGAAGTGGGCGGCGCATTCCGGGCAGAGGTTGTCGTGACTTTTCGGCAGGCCGGCGGACAGTTTTCGGCATTCCGGATTCTTGCAGTCGATGATCCTGAGCACGTTCCGGTCGAAACGCGCCTGGCACGACTTGCAGTGTTTGTCGAGGTTCGGACGGATGGCGTCCCTGAGAAGCTGCCGGTACAAAGGCCGGCACTCGGGGCGCAGGCAGCCGATCGAATTCACCCGGAGCCGCGCCTTCCGGAGGCCGAGGCATTCATAATAGCGCAGGCCCATGGTCACGAGCTCGGCATCGAGAAGCGGATCGGAAGAACCGATCGCCTCGGCGCCGACCTGGTGGAACTGGCGTTGGCGTCCCTTCTGCGGGCGTTCGCGGCGGAACATCGGGCCCTCGTACCAGAACTTCGCCAGGTCGCCCCGCTTGTCCATGTTGTGCTGCAGATAGCCGCGAACGACGCCGGCCGTCCCCTCCGGCCGAAGGGTGATCGTGTCGGATCCGGGGGTGAAGGTGTACATTTCCTTTTCGACGATATCCGTCGCCGCGCCGATGGAACGCGCGAAGAGTTCCGTCGTTTCGAAAACCGGAGTCCTGATCCGGTCGTAGCCGTAGCGGACGAAGAGTTCCCCGGCGAAAACGACCGCCTTGTCGAAACGTTCCCCATCCTTCCCGAAATAATCCCTGGTGCCCTCGATGGCACGAAAACGCGATTTGGACATGCGCCCCCTCCTCGGCAACGACACCCGTAATGAAGGGGATATGATATCCCTCCGGGCGCGGCAACGCCAGACTCTTTGCCGCCGCCCGTTTCGTCCGGGGTCGCATCGGCGATTCCCGATTGCTTCGCGGCCGCCTCGCCGCTACAATCGTCCCGTGACGCAAGCGCGGCCCCCGCCGCGCCGGAGACAGCATGCCCGAAGACCCGAGACGCCGCCTGGAGATGGAAGCGGCGCTGAAGCAGATCAAGGACATCCAGCGCCGCCAGAATCCGAAGCCGACGCGCCGGTGGCGTCTGGACGTCTCGCTGACCCGTCTCGCCCTCCAGGGGCTCGGGGTATTTCTCATCGGCCTGCTTGTCGGTCTGGGTTTGTTCGTTCTCTACCGGATCGTCTTCACCTAAGGGCTCGTCATGAAATACATGCGCCACGTCTTGAACGGGGCGCGGAGAGCGGCGGTGGTTTTTCGCCCGCGGCATGGTGAAAAAGCACGAGAGCCCGGAGCGGACTTCTGGAGGAAATCGGGCCGACCACCGCCCGATTTCCTCCAAGGATGGCGCCGTTTGGGGAGCGATGGGTTGATTTTTCGTCAGGCCGGGCGACGCCGCCGGCCGTGCAACAATTCCCGGCGCAACATGGAAGCCCAGGAAGCGTAGGAGAAAATCAAACGGCGGGTTGTTTGATCTTCGCCGGAAGTCCGCCCGGAGCGACGAAGCATAAACCTGGCGCAGTTTTTCCGTGACAGCCCCTAACCCGCCGTTTCAGGATTCGCCCATGCCCGCAATCACCTTTTCGCCGTCGGGGAAAACCGTCTCCGCGGACACGGGATCGCCTCTCGCCGCCGCGGTGCACGCCGCCGGCTTCCACCTGCCCGCCCCGTGCGGCGGGAAAGGATTGTGCGGCAAGTGCAGGGTCCGGATTCTCGATGGCGGCGCCGATCCGGACGACCGGCAGCGGGCCTGCCTTTCCGCCAAGCTTCTCGCCGACGGCTGGCGAGCCGCCTGCGTCTTCCAGGTCGTGAACGACCTTGTCGCCCTCGACCCCGACGCCGCGCAACTCGACAGCGCCATCCTCACCGATTTCACGGCCAGGGACATTCGCGGCGAAACGGAGATCTGGGAACGGAACCTCACGCTCCCCTCTCCCACTCCCGCCGACCAGCGCGCGGACGCGTCCCGCGTCGTCCAGGCGCTCGCCGAAAGCGAAATCGGCGACGGCCTCAACCTGCCGTCGATTCCCCTTCCCCTTCTTCGCCGCCTGCCCGGGCTCCTTCGCGCGAACGGTTTCGCCTGCCGCGCCGTCGGCATCGGCGACCGCCTCCTCGACCTGTTCAAGCCGGAGGACCCGATTCCACCTCTCGGCATAGCCGTCGACATCGGCACGACAACGATCGCGGTCGCGCTCTGCGATCTCGGCAGCCGCGGCATCCTCGCCGTGACCAGCGCCGCCAATCCGCAGGCGCGTCACGGCGACGACGTCATTTCCCGGATCGACTACGCATCCCGGGGCGAGTCCGAATTGACGGAAATGCGCGGGCTCATTGTCGGGGCGATCCACGATCTTGCGGTCGAGGCGCTCCGACGGGCGGGATGCGGCGGGCGGCCGATTCTCGCCGCCGTCGCCGGGAACACGGTCATGAACCATCTGTTCCTCGGCGTGCCGCCGAAGGCGCTCGCGCTCGCGCCGTTCATTCCCGCCTTCCGGTCGGCGGGGTTCATCGAGGGCGAAGCCGTGGGCTGGCCCGGGGAGTCGCCGCCGCTCGTCTACATCGTTCCCGGCATCTCCGCCTACGTCGGCGGCGACATAACCGCCGGATTGCTGGCGCACGACGTTTCGCGCGGCAAGGGCGCCATCCTCTTCCTCGACGTCGGCACGAACGGCGAAATCGCCCTCGCCGTCGGCGACCGGGTCTACGCCTGCGCCGCCGCCGCCGGCCCCGCCTTCGAAGGCGCGCGCATCGCCCGGGGCATGCCCGCCGCGCCGGGCGCCATCGCCAGGGTCGGCTTGTCGGAGTCGGGCGACGTCGAGATCGGCACGATCGACTCGATCCTGCCGGCGAAGGGGATCTGCGGCACCGGGCTTCTCGACGCCGTCGCCGCCCTGTTACGGGCGGGCGCGATCGATGAAACCGGCCGCATGCGGGATAAGGATGAGATTCTCGACGACCGCCCGGACGCGCCTTCCGGCCTCCTGTCGCGGGTGCGCGAAGCGGACGACGGAGCCCTGTTCCTGTTGGACGGACATCCGGACCGGGAAGACGGCATTTACCTCACCCAGGCCGACGTGCGCGAATTCCAGCTCGCCAAGGGGGCGATAGCGGCCGGCTGCCGGGTCCTTCTCGACGTCGCGGGAATACAGGCGCAAGACCTCGACCGCGTGCTTCTGGCGGGCGGCTTCGGCAACTACCTCGATCCCGCCTCCGCCCTCGCCGTCGGCCTGCTGCCTGCGGAAATCGACGAGCGGAAGATCAGGTCCGTCGGCAACGCCTCGCTCGCCGGGGCGAGGATGTGCCTTCTGTCGCGCGACGAACGATCGGAGGCGGAAGCGCTTCCCCAGATCGTCGACTACGTCGAATTGTCGGGCAGGGCCGACTTCCAAACCGCTTTCGCCGAGGAAATGCTGTTCCCCGAACAGGCGTGAGCCGGCATGTGCCGGGCGCGGCCCGAAATTGCGAAAATGGGGGGACGGGGGTTGCCCCGTTCCGCATCCGTTCCCCGGCCATTTCATGGCCGCGCACAGTTGAGGGAATCGCAACTCGGGACCCTGAACGGCATATCATAAACGCGCGTATTCGCCCGTCCGCAGGAAGAGAACGCCTTTTTCCTTTACGGTTCCGTCGCCAAGCGCCTTCGCGATCGCCTCGGCGTAAGCTTCAAGCTGGCCGCGATACCGTTCGGCGTGGCGCTGAGCGCCGCCCGCGGCGTGACGATCGCTTTTGTAATCGACGATCACCCAGCCGTCCTCCTCCTCGAACACCAGATCGGCGATGCCGCGCACGATTTCCCGGATCCCGTCCCCCCCCGTTCGCGACATGGCGAAGGGAAGCTCCCGGTAAACGCGGCGCGACCGCCCGGCGCGACGGGCGATTTCGGATTTCCCCGCCTCCGTCGCCATGGCGACAAGATCGTCAATGAGCGCTTCCGGCAACTCCGCGAGCCTGAGCAGCTCCGCCGCCACGCGAGTCAGCGCCTCCCGGTCGAGCCCGGCCGAATTCTCGAGAAGCGAATGCGCCGCCTCGCCGAGCGCGGTCGCCTCTTCGGGCGACAAATGAACCCCGGTCCAATCGGGGCCGCCGTCCCGGGCGATCGGTTCGCCCGTGGCGAACCCGGTTTCGGCGCGACATTCCTTGGCGCGGAGCACCCGGTACGTCGGCCGCCGCACCGAATCCGATCGCGCTTTGATATCCGCGAGCGCCTCCTCCGTCTCCGCGAGCGACAATTCCTCCGGCGCCGGCGCCGGGCGAGGCGCGGGATCGTGGCGCTCGGGAAGACGCCGGTCGATCGCGACTTCATCGAGGAACGCGCTCTTCAACCCTGACGGCGAGGGATGGGCGGTGACGACCAGCGCCGATCCGGCCCGCGTCGCGGCGACGTACCGCAACCGCAACCGTTCGCAATCCAGGAATTTGGCCTCCTCCGCCTCCCTTTTCTCCCACCCGGTCGGGCAGGCGATCAGGCGGCTCCCCCGAGCGAGGGCGAGAAAACCGCGCGGCGTCGGGCCCGAGCGGTCGATGCACACTCGCGGCGGATGCTCCCGGCGCTCCGCGCTTCCGGCGAGAAAGACGACAGGCGCTTCGAGACCTTTTGATTTGTGCAGATTCATGACCCTGACGGCCGAGGCGTCGAGCCCTTCGAGCGGCAGGATGTCGAATTCTCCCGTTTCGAGCGTCCGCTCAAGCGCGTCCGCCATTTCCAGAGGCGTCCGCGCCGGATGCGCCGCTTCGGAGAGGCGGTCAAGGACGGTCGCGATCGCGCCCATCCCGGCGGCCCCCCCGTCCTCCGCCGCCAGCCGCATGACGCCGAGGCGCGACGCCGCTTCGCGGAGCGCGACCGATGGTTCGTTTCGCCGAAACAGATCGTGGATGAGGGAAAGCTCCGCGAACGCCGCCGCGACCGGACCGTTCCTTTCGGAAACGGCGCCCCGCCCCCGCGTGAACGGAAGGTCGCGGCGCTTCCATTCGAACAATTCCCGGTCGGAGACGCCGAAGAGGCGGCTTCGCAGCACCGCGACCTGGAGCACCGGATCGTCGGGGGAAATCGCCGCCTTCACGGCGAGCGACAGCAGGCGGAGAGGAGAATCGGGATCGAACTGGTTCCTGCCGGACACCCGCACCGGCAGATCGAGAAGGCGGAGTTGATCGGCGATTTCCGCGACGCCCGATTTCCCGGCGGTGAGAACGAGGAAGTCGTCGGGGCGCGCCGGGCGCGGCCCTGTATCGCGGTCGTCAATAAGAAGGGGCGCATCGACGGCGTCACGCATGAACCTGGCGATGCGGGCCGCCTCGTCCCGGAGCACGTCGGCGAGGGACCGCGTCGGCAGCCCCGCCCTGTTCCGCGCCCTGACGACGGGAAGCGCGTCCAGACGATACACGCCGGAGAAAGCGCCGCTTTCCTCGTCCGCCCGTCCCGGAATGAGGGGCGCGTAGCCGGGGCTGTACGCGTCGTCATTTTCCGGGAAGCGGCGCGAGGCCGAAGCGCTGGACGGTTCGAAGGTTCGATTCACCCATTCGACGATTTCCGCGCGGCAGCGGAAATTGACGCCGAGGCGCACGATCCGGCCGCCGTTCCCGACCAGCAAACGCTTCAATTCCATATAGGTCGCGATATCGGCGCGCGTGAAGCGGTAAATGGATTGTTTGGGGTCGCCGACCATGAACAGCGCGCCCGGACGAAGCCTCGCGCGCCGCCAGTCCGGTTCGGCGGCGCCGAATTCGCCGGCGAGGAGAAAGAGAATCTCCGCCTGAATGGGATCGGTGTCCTGCACTTCGTCGACGAGGATTCTCGGATAGCGGCGGGCGAGATCGGCGCGCACTTCGGGGCGCTCGCGAAGAAGGGCGGCGGCGCGCATGAGAAGGTCCTGGAAGTTGAGGCCGCCCGCGTCCTTGCGCAGGCGGTCGTATATCTCCCGCGCCGTCCGGAAGCTTTCCAGCATCGCGGCGTAGCGCGCCGCCCGCAGGCGGTCGAGGAACGGCTTCGCCGTTTCGGCGTAAAAACGCGCATAGCGCGCCCTTTCTTCCGGCAACCCGACCTTGCAGGCCGCGCCGAACACGTTTTTCCACGTCTTCGGGCACGCTTCGGGCTCGGCCGGAAGCTGGTCCGCCATGCGGATCAGGCTGTAGAGCGATGCTTCGCGCTGACGCGCCGCCCAGGCGCGAAGCGCGCGGTAGAGACCGAACAACTCCTCCTTTTGCGCCTCTTCCACCGGCTCGGCGACGAATCCGGCGACCGTGTCGGCGAAATCGATGAGTGACGAGCGGAAATCCTCCCAGCCCCCCAGGTCCGTGGGGGCATCCTCTCCCGGCCATTGCGCCATGTCGGGGTAGTTCGAGAATTCGAAGAATGGCTGGCGGAGCGCTTCAAGCCCGAGATCGAGGCGGCGCAGCGTCCCGCCCAATTCGGATGACCCGCCCGAATGCACCCTGTCCGCGAACGCGTCCCAGGCGCGGTCGCGGAGAAGGGAATCCTCCTCCTCGTCCAGTTCGCGGAAATCGGGATCCACCCCGGCCTCGACGGGCCGCTCGCGCAGAAGACGGGCCGCGAAGGCGTGAATGGTGCCGATGTGGCACAGACGGACGGCGCGCGAAGCCGCAAGAAGATTTTTCCGTTCCGCGCCCGTGGCGGTCTCGACGGCGCGGCCGATCGCGACGCGCCAGCGTTCCCGCAACTCGGCGGCCGCCTTCCGCGTGAACGTGACGGCGGCGAGCAACGTATCCGGGGCGATGTCCCCGCGCCTCGCGAGCGAAAGCAGCCGCCCCACCAGACAGGTGGTCTTGCCGGAACCCGCCGCCGCCTCGACGGCGATGTTCTCGTCCAGGCTCGAGAGAATAAGCTCCCGTTCGGCCGCATCCATGAGGCGCGGGCGCGCGTCGTCCGCCATCGCGTCAGCTTCCCGTCCGCCAGAGCGGCTCGATCCGGAGATCCGGGCCGTCCGGACGCGCGTTTTCGGCCGCCAATTTTTCGCGACTCGACAGCGCGCACGCGGGCGAGTTTTCAAGACCGGCGAAAAGACGCGCCGCCGCCCCCCGAATTTCGTCGGCGGTAAGCCGGAGCAGGCGGGAACGGAAATCGGCCCGGAAGCGGTCGTCCTCGCCGCCGAGGAACCGGGAAAGCGCGACCCCCGCCGCCGCCGCCGGGCGCACCGGCTGGTCCAGCGCCTTCACGGTCCCAATGATCGCCTGCTCCACTCCCGCCGGCGACAGGTCCATTTCCTTTTCGACATGTCCGGCGAGCCCGGCGTAGGCGCAGAAGGTGTCCGTGACGTTCGGATCGCGGTAGCTCCAGAGGGTGAATACGCCTCGGAACGGCTCGTAGGCGGCGCGCGCGCCGTAGGCGCCGCCCTTCACGCGAATCTCGTTCCAGAGATACCCGTAGGAAAGCTGCTGGGCGAGAAGAAGCAGCGCCGGCGCGTCACCGGAAGCCAAGGGCGGCGCCGGCAGCGCGCGGGAGACATAGGCGATGTCGGCCGGCGCGGCCAGTCCGACCCGGTCTCCGACGCCCGGGGCCGGATGCGCCGGCGGAGGCGGGCAATCGTCTCCGCCGAACCGGCCGGCATTCTCCTCGAGCCAAGCCCCGGTGGCGGAAAGCGCCTCTTTCGATCCCACCTGCGCGGCGGCGACTCGACCATGGGAGACGATCCGCGCCGCGAGCGCGTCGAAGCGGCCGGCGAGCGCGGCAAGCCCATCGTCGACGCCGGCGGCGAGCTGGTCGACGAACCTGGCCTGCGTGCAGCCGCCAAGCCGCTCCGCCAACCGGGACGCGGGCGTGATGTCCCGCGCCGCGTGCAGCGACGAATAATACTGGCCCTGCGGCACGATCTGGTCGCGCCATGCCATTCTCGACTGGAGGACAATGTCCCGCAGCCGTTCGAGATCATGAAATTCGGGTCGGAAAAGGCGGTCGGCGAGGAGGCGAAGCGCCGCGTCCCAATTGCCGTCGAGCGCCTTGAGCCAGGCATTCACCCGCAGCCGCGCCCGGTCCGCCCCTTCGACGCTTCCGATGATGCCGGCGGTGAACTCCATGCCGCCGGAGACGGCGGCCTCCATGGACGCCATTTCGGCGTAGTCGCGCCCCGCGGCGCCGGTCTTGCCCAGCGCCTCGCACAGAATCGGCAGATAGTCGAGGTCGGCGCCCTCGATGTATCCGAGGTCGAGCGCGAGCAACAGATAGTCGACGCCGCCCGAATACATGGGCACGTCGAGGAGGGTTCCCCGAGCGACAGGGCGTTTTTGGCACGGAAGCGGCAAAGGCTCCGGGGAGACGTCGGAAAGGGCGAGCCTGGGCAGGGTGGCGAGCGCTTCGGGCGAGTTGCCTTCCGACTGCGCCGCCTCAAGCCGCGCCGCCGTGTCGCGGACGGTTTGTTTGTCGTCCTCCGACATGCCGGCGAGCCGCGCTTCCATGTGCGCCGCCTGCTCCTCCTCCATCCGCGCGGCATACAGCGAATCCGGAACCATGACGGCGAGCAGACGGTGCGGATTGTCAAGCAGGCGCTTGCGCGCGATTCCCTCGAGAAAACCGGGTTCCTTGTGGACCCGGGCGCGAAGTTCGTCCAACCGCTCGCCGACGTTGATCTGCGACAGCGGATCGGAATCGTACAGCCAGGTTCCGAAAACGCATTCCATCAGACGAAGGGGGTACTGGCTTTTGATCTCCCTGGCGGCGAGTTCAAGCTGGTGGAGCGACGACTCCACCTTTTCCCGATCGAAGCCGTTGTCGATTTCGCGGCGGATGACGTCGAGGACAAGCGCTTCCACCGCCTCCGCCCTGTCCGCCTCCGAACCCTTGAGGCCGACGCCGAAGAATGTGTCCCGTTGATGGTCGGCGTAACCGGCGTTGCCAAGCTCCTGCCCGAGCCGGGAATCGATGAGCGCTTTTCTGAGGGGCGAGGCGGCGTTGTCGAGAAGATACCCGTCGATAAGGCGCATGGCGAGGGTGGCGAGAAGATCCCGCCGGTCGTTCGCGGCGAAGGTGACGGCGATCTCCGTCTTTCCGGACGGGTCGTCCTCGGGATCCACCGGATAGGGAAAGGTCATGCGCTTCGGTTCGGTCCACGCGGGGAGCGGCGCGATCGTCGTATCGAGTTCGATCTTCTCGAAGCGGGACAGGAACTCGCCGTCGAGGACGGCCAGCGTTTCCGCCAGGTCGGCGTCGCCGTACGTGACGATCCAGGAATTGGCCGGATGATAGTAGCGTCGATGAAAGGAGGTGAATCGTTCGTAGGTGAGCGACGGGATCGCGGACGGATCGCCGCCGTAGTCGAGCCCGTAGGCGTTGGCGGAAAAAAGTTCCTTCGAGATGCGGCGGTCGAGAATGCCGTCCGGGTCGGAATAGACGCCGCGCATTTCGTTATAGACGACGCCCTTGATCATCAAGCCGCCGTCGTCGCGGAACTCGAGATGGTGTCCTTCCTGGCGGAAATGATCCTCCGACAGGATGGGGAAAAAAACGGCGTCGCAGTATACGCGCATCAGATTGTGGAAATCGCGGCGGTTCATGCTCGAACACGGGTAGATCGTCCTGTCGGGGTAGGTGAAGGCGTTGAGGAAGGTGGCGAGACTCGATTTGAGGAGTTCGACGAAGGGGTCTTTCACCGGGAAGCGCTTCGAGCCGCAGAGGACGGTATGCTCGAGGATGTGCGGCAAGCCGGTGTCGTCCGGAGGCGGCGTTCGGAACGCGATGCCGAAGAGGTTTTCCCTGTCCTCGGCGGCGAGGTGCAGATGCCGCGCGCCGGAACGGTCGTGAAAAAGTTCCACCGCCGTCATCCCGAGGCGTTCGAGATCGCTTGCGCCGACGACAGTGTAGCCGTGCATGGCGGATCCCGGGGCAATGCGTTGGCGGAGAGAATCGGACAGAGTCATACCGGCATTCCTTTCGTTTCCCAAATTCGCCGCAACCATATAGGCGGCGACTGTGCGCCATTGTATGACGTATTCCTGCCCCTGTCCACGAAGGAGGCGGAGCTTTTTTTAATGTAAATCATTAAAGTAAATTATTAAAACAAAAGAAAATAAATAGACGTAAAAGGGAAAATTTTGAAAATAACGGTTGCCTATTACGAAATTTATGGTAAAGCAATGCTTGCAATTTGACGAAGGCAGATTCTCGGTTTTCCCGTAACACCATATGTGCTCGAAGGTATGGCCGCTTTTGGAGCAAAATGCTCTTTTTTTGGCGCGCACCATAGATTTGCGACTTTTTGCCGGTCATCCATCCATTCAGCCGCGCCCCGACTCCCGACGCCGTTCTCTTCCGCTTTCCGGCGTCTCACGACTGCTCCGTTTTTTTCGATCGGCGATCCGGTTCGCCGTGAACCGGGAACGGTCGGTATTCCGGTCTGGTGGGTTCGATTCCGGCTTCGGGATCGAGACCGTCGTTCGACAAGGAGGGGATCATGAAGAAGGTGCTTGGCGTTGCGTTTGCGATCTGTCTGTTCGCGTCGGGGTTCGCCGCGGCTGGCGAGGGAAAACAGGCTGACGGCTCTCCGGCGAGGACCGGCCTGAAGATGGCCGTCATTCTGCCGTCCCTGGGACATGAATTCTGGAACAACTATCTGTCGTTCGTCCAGCTCGGCGCCAGGGAACTGGGCATTGAACTCACGGTGCTCAACTCCGAGGACAACGCCGACAAGTGCGCCAAGTACATCGAGGACGCCTGCTCGATGGGCATCGACGCGCTTATTTTCACCCCCTACTTCGATCTCGGGCACAAAGCGCTGAGGGATACAAAACTCGCCGGGATTCCGGTGGTGTTTACGGACTGCTACCTGCCGGACATCAAGCCGCAGACCAGCTACGACAACTACATCGCCTACGTCGGCCCCGCCGACTTCGAGTCCGGCTACATGATGGGCAAAATCCTCATCGAAAACGTCGAACCCGGCCCGGACGGCAAGAAGGTCGTCGGCATCGTCAACGGCACCCCCGGCTCCACCGTCGCCATCGACCGCCGCGAGGGTCTGCAGAAGGCGCTGGACGAAGCCGGCGACAGCGTGCGCGTCGCCGGCGAAGTCGTCGGCAACTTCGTGCGCGACCGTTCGCAGGACGTCACCGAATCGATCCTCCAGGGCAACCCGGACATCAAGGGCATCTGGGCGGCGAACGGCGGCACCGCGACCGGCGTCATGGCTGGCATCCGCACCATGGGCATGCGTCCCGGCCGCGACGTCCTCGTCGTCGGCATGGACCTGAACCCGGAGAACGTCGAAGCGGTCGAAAACGACGAGCTGCTGTTCGACGTCGGCGGCCACTGGCTCCAGGGCGCCTTCGCCATGAACATCCTCAACGACTACCTCAACGGCTTCCCCGTCCCCGCCGAGGCGCGCGAAAACCAGCTCGCGCCGATTCCCATCACCAAGGACACGGTCGCCAAGTTCAAGGCGGCGTTCCCCGCGGGCGTCCCGGTCTACGACTTCAAGCAAAACTCCCGCGTCTACAACCCCAGCGCCTCCGCCATGCCCCCGGTCCTCGGATACTGACATGCGCAACCGCGCCAAGCGCGCATAACGACTGAAAAACGCGGGCCCGTCCCGGGAGCCGGCGGTTCCCGGCGGGCGGGCCCGGGTTCAAATGCCGGCCATCGTGCCGGGGCGGGGCATGCCGGAGGGATGTATGCTTCTCACTGCGAAAAACATCTCCAAGGCGTTCGGCGCGACCCAGGCGCTTGACGACGTCTCGACGGAATTCCGTTCCGGCCGGATCAAGGCGGTCATCGGCGAAAACGGCGCCGGCAAGTCGACGTTGCTGAAGGTCATCTGCGGCGTCCACAAGATGGACTCCGGCGAAGTCGACCTCGACGGCGTTCCGTTCACCCCCGTCGACCATATCGAATCCGCCAAGCGCGGCGTGGTCTACGTGTTCCAGGAAACGACCATCAATCCCTTCGTCTCGGTTCCCGAGAACATTTTCATCGACCGGCTGCGCAACTTCACCAACCGCCTCGGCCTTATTAACCGCAAGCGCATGGAGGACGAGGCGGTGGCCATTCTCGCCGAGCTCGGGGGCAACATCGACGTCAGGGCGAACCTCTGGGATCTCGATTACGGGCAGTGGAAAGTCCTCGAACTCGCGCGCGCCCTCACCTACGACCCGAAGGTCATCTTCTTCGACGAATCCACCGCCTACCTGAACAATCGCGAGGTCGTCGCCTTCCTGTCGGTGGTTGAGGGCCTGAAGGAGCGGGACATCGCGATCGGGTTCGTCTCGCACCATTTCAACGAAGTGTTCCAAATCGCCGACACCGCCGTCATCATGAAGGACGGCCGGTGGGTGGCGGAAAAGGTAATCGCCGAAACGAATCCGGACGAGGTGCAGAACCTCATGGTCGGCCGCACCATCGGCAACATCTATCCGGAAAAGAAAACCGACCGGCCCACCGAGGAAATCATCCGGCTCGACAACCTCAGCGTCGAGAAAAGCCTCCACAACGTGTCCTTCAGCGTCCGCAAGGGCGAGATTCTCGGCGTCGGAGGACTCAAGGGTTCGGGCGGCGAGGAAATCATCGGTGCGATTTACGGCGATATCAGGGCGGCATCGGGCGAAATGACACTCAAGGGAGAGCGGTACGCTCCTGGCGCTCCGTACGGCGCGACGGCGAAGAAGATCGCCCTCCTCCCGGGTGAACGCTCGATCGAGGGGCTGATTGTCAATTTTTCCGTAAAGGACAACATAACCATGGGCGCCCTCCCTACCAGGGCGGGGTTGCTCGACAAGAAACGCGAAAGCGGCATGTCCGAGCGAATCATCAGGGACGTCACGATCAAGGTGCGGTCCCCTTCCGATCCCTGTTCGTCGCTTTCGGGCGGCAACATGCAGAAGGTGGTGTTTGGAAAGTGCCTGGCGATGGAGCCGGACATCTTCCTCCTGAACAACCCCACGCGCGGCATCGACGTCGGCGCCAGGCTGGAGATTTACAAGCTCATCTCCGACCTGTCGAAGCGCGGCATCACCATCATCCTTCTCAGCGAGGACCTCAACGAGCTGATCGGCATGTGCGACAGGACGATCATCCTGCGTAAAGGCGAAATCAGCAAGATTTACGACTTCGGCGAGCCCCCGACCGAAGAGGACATGATTAAATACATGCTTTAGCGCCGTCATCACTGACCCGTGGGCGGTTGCCGGCTTGGAGGAAATTCGATGACTCATGCGGATGCGGAAGCAACGCCCGGATTCAAAAATTTCATGACGATGGACACATTCAAGAAGTTCTTCCCGGCGATCCTGCTGGCGGCTCTGTGCATCATATTCGGCAGCCAGAGGCCGCTCTTCTTTTCCGTGAACAACCTCATGATCATTCTCACCCAGGCGGTGACGGTGGGAACCTGCGCCCTCGGGCTCACTTTCGTCATTCTCGGCGGCTCGATCGACCTGTCCATAGGATCCGTGGTCGCGCTGTCGGCGGTGTCGTGCGCGCTCGTGGTGCCGTCGCAGGGCCTTTTCGCGATCGCCCCCGCCATCCTCACCGGCATGCTTTGCGGCGCCATAAACGGCGCCGTCTTTTCGCTCGGCAAGGTGCCGTCCTTCATCGCCACCATGGGCGGCATGGTCGTTTTCAGAGGCATCGTCCTCATCATCACCAAGGGCAGGCCCATTCAGATCAGGGACGACTTCTTCCTCGACGTCTACGCCAGCCGGTCGTTCGGGATCCCGAATTCCGCCCTCATCACACTCATCTTCGTCGTCTTCACCCTCATACTGCTCAATCGAACGCCGTTCGGACGGGAGGTGAGGGCCATAGGCGGCGGCCAACGCGTGGCGATGCTCACCGGCATCAAGGTGACGCGCATCAAGCTTCTCATGTACGTCCTCGCGGGCGGCATGTACGGCGTCGCCGGCGCCTTGCAGTCGGCGCGCGTCATGGCGGCGACGGCGACCATGGGCGAAGGCCTGGAAATGGACGTCATCGCGGCCGTGGTGGTCGGCGGAACGCCTCTCACCGGCGGCATCGGAAGCATCTGGGGGTCCATCCTCGGAACGTTTCTCATCACCATCCTCTCGAACGGCATGAACATGCTCGGGCTGTCGCCGTACGTGCAAAGCATCGCCAAGGGCATCGTTCTCGTCGCGGCGGTGTTCCTGACGATCGACAGGAAAAAGATCGGCATCATAACCTGACGCGAAAAGCGCATCGATCTTCACCCAATCACCGGATCGCGAGCGCGTTCGGGAATTTTGCGGCCATTCGCGAAAGCGTGATTAGGGAGGGCCGGAAAGCCGTCGTACAACATTCTCGAAAACAAGCTGTTCCCGAATCCGATCCCCCACGCGCGAAAACATGATATCGCGCTCCTCGGCCACAGCGCGCTTTCGCGCGGCATGCTGGCCATGCAATAACGACCCCAGAAAAAGCGAGGCCAGGCTGGCCGGAACCCGAACGTCGCCCGAACGTCGGCAGCCATGGGTCGACGACGTACACTCGACGCCCATCGGCTTGCCCGGAACCATCCGTAATGAGGGACGTCCCGAAAGACGTCGTCGAAAGATCCCCGAACCGCCTTCGCCCCACGGATCGCGAACCCACAGCGTTAGTCGACCTTTCCCCGGCGCGTTTTAGGTCGGCGCGGTCGAGCCCGAAAACGCGCCGGGGATGCCGATCATTTCAGAAAACGCGCCAGCCGTAAGCGAGAGGCGTTCCAGGGCGCAAAAATGGAACCCAGGAAACGTTGGAGGGATTCAAGCGGGCGGTTTGTCTGAACTTCGCCAACCGTCCACATGCACAGGCATTTCAGACAAATAGTCGCATACGGCGCCCCTTTATCCCGAATTTGTGGCTTTCCCGCCGGCAAACGGCCGATAATAGAAACAGCGAACGTTTTCGGACGCTGAAATGGCGGCGTTTCCCGAGCGCGCGTTCGCATCTCGGTTCGATCGACAGATATGGATTGACGCTGCGGAGACAGCCATGCACAAGGCGGTTCTATTCCTTTCGTTGTTCGCCGTCGCTTTCGCGGGAGCGTCCGGAACCACGCCGTCCGCCGAACACGGCGGCGAAACGCCTCCGCGAAGGGATGCGGGCGATTATTACGAGGCTGGCGACGGGCGGATGCCGCGCCCGTTGAGCGAATTGCCGGAACAGGACATGGATGCGTCGCGCACCGGGCGTCCGGAGGATGCGCGCCTCGCGTCGGCCGGAATCCCCGCCGGGAAAGGGGGTCGTGAATCGAAGCGGCGGAACGACCGCGCCTTCCCGGCCTTCCGCGAGCGCGCCGAAGTCGAAGCCTCCTTCCCGGAGGACGAAGGTCCGGCGCATTCCGAGCCGCTTTCGCGGGCGGATCCGGATCCGGCGGAGCAAGCCCTTGAATCCGCGCCCGCGCCGTTCGCCCCCCCTCCCCCGGCGCAACCGGAAATGCCCACTCCCTCCGGAGTCGAGGACTACCGCCTGCGCCTTGAGGAACGCCTTCTCGAACGTTACAACAATCTTCCCGATTTCGCCGGCAGGGTCGGCCTCGTCCAGGTGCTGCTTTCCCGTCCTGTCGAGACATCCATCGACGGCAGGTTCCTCCGGGCTGAATTCGACCAGCTCGTCTACGACATCTGGGGCAAACGCCTGCCCGCGCTCGAGGCGGAGTACTTCGTCGTCACATTTGGCGCCGGCGGCGCGCAGCAGGTGCGTTCGGAGCCGTCGGTACGGGTCGGACTCGACCTCAAGGGGGCGTATTCGGAAATGGCGCCGCCCATCTCCAGGCCGCTCGAATCGATCGACCCCGACGAAGCCTTCTCCGGCGAACCCAAAGTCGAAATGCCGCCCTGGTGGCGGCCGGAATTTCCCGAATTGTATTGAACAGGGCGAATAACGGATTGAAAGCGCATTTCCCCTTGGCTTCCTTGCAGGAGACAACATGAACCGCCTGATCCCGTCCATGGTGGTCGCAGCCGCCATGCTGTGCCTCCCGACGCTGCGCGCCGGCGAGCCCGGACCCGGACTTGAAATCATCAACCCGGACGGCTCGGTGAACACCGTCCCCGCGCCTCCCGGCCCGCCTCCTTCAACCATGTATTATCCGCCCGCGACCCCGCCGGCCGCCCCGCCAACGACGCCCTACGCGCCGGTCCAGCCGGAGCAGCCCTGGGCGTCGGATCCGTTCCCGCGGCATCAGGGCATGACCATGCCCCAGACTCCGTTTCCGGCCGGACCATCCGCCGCCGAAGGGGCCATTCAGGCCCTAAACGATTCGAACCGCGCCTATCGCGGGCTCGCCGCCGCCAAAGCCCAAGGCAACCTGCGCGGCGCGGCGGACATCATCTGGCAGACGCTGCGCGAACGGCGGATCGTGTACCTTTCGCTTGAGCGCGGACCCGGCGGCAGCAGGGGCGTCGCCTCCCCCTACGCCATGCAGCAGGTGAACGAAGCGGTCAATCCCGGCGTCTCCGGCGGTCAGCCGCAGTCGCCGCTGGCGGCCGTGGCCCGCATCGACCTCATCGTCGACACCTTCGAACAGGCGGTCCTTGACGACTACAGCTACGGCGCCCTGATGGACCAGATCCTCGTCCGCCTCTACACCGACCTGGCGACGGTCGGCCAGGCCATGGACGCGACCGCGGAAGCGGCCGTCTACCACGAACTCGCCCGCGCCTATCTTCGCGCCTCCATCGTCTGCGATTTTTTCCTCTTTCCGCGCGAAGACCTCGCGAGCGAAGTCAACACCGTCATCGCGAACACGGAAGGCATGTTCCACCCGGACGGATCGAGCGTCGGCGGCGACGTCGGCGGCGCGAGCGGGGCGGTGTTCCACGACCTCCTGCTTATCGACGAACTCGCCAAGCACGACCGCACCTTCGAGCGCTCGGTCATCAACACCTGGAATTCGCTGGAGACGCCCGCCCGCTATATCCTTTCCCTCGCCCTGCCGGACGGCAGCCTTCCGCGCTTCGGCCCCCGGGGCGGCAGGGAGCTTGGCCCGATCGAAACGGCTCGTCTGCGCGAAATCTATGAAAGTTCCCCGCCGCCGCGCCGCCGCGCCGGCCTGGCCGCCACCGCCTCCTTCCCGGGGCATTCCGCCGCCCCGTCCTACGGCGGCATCTACGCCAGCCGCAGCGGCACTGAACCCGGCGCGAGGTATCTCGCGGTTCGTTTCGGTCCGCTCGGCCACCTCGCCGGCGCTCCGGCGCACCATGATTTCGGATCGCTCGTCATCGCCGGCCACAACGTCACCTTCGTGGCCGATCCGGGCGGGGTCGGCGGCCGCGCAGCCGACCCCGGCGCGCACAGCACCTTGTCCCTGAACGGCCAGTTCGCCGTTCCCAAGCCCTGCACCGCGGAAGTCGGCCCGATCGACGCGGTGTGGCGGACAAACAGCGCCATCGACTACGCAACCGACGCCTCCGTCTTCGCGGACGGAAAAAGCTGGCAGCGTCAGGTCCTGTACGTCAAGGGACTTCCCGGCGAGGCGGCGGGCGATTATTGGTTGGTTTTGGACCGGGTGACGATGAACGGCGACCCCAGGCCGCAGGCGGCGCGCATCCGCTTCCGTCTCGCGCCCGGCATCACCGCCTATCACGACGGCACGGGAATGCTCGCCACCTCCAATTTCGGCAACGGTCCCGGCCTGCGAATCTATCCGATCGACCAGGGCTCGCAGCTCGTCACAGCGGACGGCGAATTCGGCATCGAGCCGAGTTTCTCCTACGACAACGCGGGCGGCGCGATTTCCTCGCCGTCGGTGATCCTCGACCGCACCCTCGTCGGCGACGCGACCACGGCGACGCTCCTCTATCCAGTCGCCGATTCCACCCGCCGCCCGGCGAGGATCGTCCGCGACCAGGACATCATTCGCGGCCGTCCCGGCGCGATCGTCGTCGATCACGGCCTCGACCAGATCGACGTCGTCGCCTGGGCGCCTGAGGGCGAAAGCCTGGTGACTCCGACCCTCAACCTCCAGATGTCCGCCGACGCCGCCCTCTTCAGGCTGCGCCGCGGCAAGATCGTGCGCATGGCCTTTGTCGGCCTCGAGTATTTTCAGGCGAAGGAACCAGACGGCGGCGAGTGGTCGATGCGGGTGCGCGGCGATCCGGCGACGCTTTTCTTCGAACCGGAATCCCGGGGCGGCTGGCGGGTGCTTTCGGACGCGGCCAACGCGGTCGCCACCCTCGACAACGTCAACCTCGGCCCCGCCATCGGCGGACGGCGCTTCCAGATCCGTCCGGGAGAAACGCTCATTGTGCCGCGATGAGGAACGTCAAAAGGCAAAAGCGGGAAGGAGGAAACTGGCCATGGACTTTTGGAGAAAATCCGGCGGCGGTTGGCCCGATTTTCTCCGAAAGTCCATACTACGGATCAAAAGTCGTTTTTCCCTTCGCGCTTCCGCCCTCTTACTTTTGCCTTCCGATTTCCTTCAATCCCACTGGAAGAACGGAAGCAGCCGGCCGCGCGTTTCCTCGAGCGCCTGGGGAATGACCCTGACGTCGGCGAAAACCGGCATGAAGTTCACGTCGCCGTTCCAGCGGGGGACGATGTGGATATGCAGATGATCGAGGACTCCCGCGCCGGCGACCCTCCCCTGGTTGACGCCGACGTTGAAGCCGTCGGGCGACAGCGCTTCCGACAGCGCGCGCTTCGCCCTGGCGGCGACCCTCCACAACTCCGCCCCTTCCCCGTCGTCCGCCTCCTCCATGACGCCGAAGTGCCTCGCCGGCGCGACAAGGAGATGCGCGTTCGAGTAGGGATACCGGTTGAGCATGACGAAGGTTTTTCCGGAACGGACGAGAAGGAGGCGCTCCGCTGCGTCGCCGGCGTCCTTCCACGCCTCGCAGAAAAAACACCCTTCCCGTTTCTCGTCGCCGCCCTGGATATAGGTCATTCGCCACGGCGCCCAAAGCTGCCTCATGATCGCTCCCCGGGAAAAATTGGAAAATCCTGAAAACCACGCTTGACAAACCATGCACGGCGCTGCTATATAGACTGAATGCGGCCCGAAATTGTGAAAATGAGGGATGGGGGGTGCCCTGTTCCACATCCGTTTCCCTTGGCCATTTCATGGCCGCGCACAGCTGGGGGAATCGCAACTCCGGATCGCGAGCGGCATGCATCTATCCTAGTTTTACAATCGATTTTGTCAATGCGCATTGGTTCGGGCGCGTTCATCCGCTTCCATGAACGACATTGTCCGCGGTACGATTTTCTTGATTCTTGCGGAACGCCCCGCGATGAAGCAAGGCTTGCGTTTCCTGTCATGAAAACGTTTTCAAATACGTTCGTTCGCTCCCGGTTTTTTTCTACGGCGTTTTCGTGAATTGCCGACCCGCATGTTCCGCGCGTTGCGTCCGGCACGACCGTGTCCGAAGGCGCAACAACGGGCCGGCCCTTTCCGAAAACGCATTGGCGGTGTGCACGGGTGAGGGCCGCTTTGATTTGAGAAAGGAAGGTCATGTCGAAAATCCGTCTCATCGCGTTGTCGCTGTTGGCCGTTTTCGCCGTCGCCGTGGCCATGGCCGGCGAAAAGCCGAAAATCGGTTTCCTGGTAAAGCAACCCGAAGAACCCTGGTTCCAGGTTGAATGGAAGTTCGCCGACAAGGCTGGCGAGGATCTCGGCTTCGAGGCGATCAAGATCGGCACCCCGGACGGCGAAAAAGTCCTCTCCGCCATCGACAACATCGCGGCCAACGGCGCGAAGGGCTTCGTCATCTGCACCCCCGACGTCCGTCTCGGCCCCGGCATCATGGCCCGCGCCAGGTCGCACGACCTCAAGGTCGTCACCGTCGACGACCGCTTCATCCGCGCCGACGGCTCCTACATGGAAGAAGTCCCCTACGTCGGCATGTCCGCCACCAACATCGGCCGCCAGATGGGCGAAGCCCTCATGGACGAAATGAAGCGCCGCGACTGGCCCATCGACGAAGTCCGCTTCATGGTCATCACCTACGAAGAACTCGACACCACCCGCGAGCGCACCGACGGCGCCATCGCCAAGGCGATCGAGATGGGCTTGCCCGAAGACCAGGTCATCAAGGCCCCCATCATCGGCATGATGGAAATCCCCACCTCCATCAACGCCGCCAACGTCGTCCTCACCCGCTACCCCGACGTCAAGTACTGGCTGATCGGCGGCTCGAACGACAACTCGGTCCTCGGCGCCGTCCGCGCCCTCGAAGGCAAGAACCACCCGGTCGAGAACGCGATCGCCGTCGGCATCAACGGCACCGACTGCATTCCCGAACTCGAAAAGCCGAACCCCACCTCCTTCTACGGCTCCATCCTTGGCCTCGCGGGCGTCGAAGGCTACAAGACCGCCGAAATGGCGTACAAGTGGGCGTACCTCGGGGAGGAGCCGCCGCTCGACACCCGCACCGTCGGCCGCCTCATCACCCGCGAAAACTTCCGTCAGGTCCTCAAGGAAGAGGGAATGGACTAGGCCCCTATCCGACCAGGGCGGGATGGGTATTGTAACCCGCTATTTTTCAATGAGTCCATCCCGAAAAGCGCCCCTATCCGGATAGGCTCCAAGCCACGATCATTTCTGTAGGATACCCATCCATTTTAGACAGGGCGCCGACCGGTCCGGTTGGAACGACCGGCGCCCCTGTCGGTTCATTGCGGGAGCCTGGCGGAGGCACAAGGCATATGCCGTCCTCCAGATTTTCGCGAAAAAGCGTGGAAAACGGACGAAGCAGCCAATAATCGTCCCGATTGACTTGACTAAGCGCCAAAAGGCGTTACAGTGAAGCGACACGCATACTGGGCGCGGCCCGAAATTGTGAAAAAGGTGGTTGTGGTTGCCCCATTCCACATTCGCTTCCCGCGCGCATTGCTTGCCGCGCGCAGTCCGGGGAATCACAATTTCAAGGCGCCGGCGGTATACCCATGCATGTTGCTTCCCGGCTCTCTCCGGCCGGCCGTTTTGTCACGTCAAACGTCGAACTTCCATCGGTGCAGGGGTATGTGGTCCGTTTTCACCATAAGGAGAGGACGATGAAGAGATTTCGCGGATTGTGGCACGGTTTGGCGGCGCTCATGCTTTTTTCCTCGGTCGCGGGCGCCGCGGATATTGTCATTGGCTTTCTCGTGAAGCAGCCCGAGGAGCAGTGGTTCCAGCTTGAATGGAAGTTCGCCGACATGGCCGGCAAGGACTTCGGCTTCGAAGTCATCAAAATCGGCGTTCCGGATGGCGAAAAAACCCTCGCGGCCATCGACAACATCGCCGCCAACGGCGCCCAGGGCTTCGTCATCTGCACCCCGGACGTCAAACTCGGCCCCGCCATCGTCGCCGGGGCGAGAGCGAACAACCTCAAGGTGCTCGCCGTCGACGACCGTTTCGTCGGAGCGGACGGCAAAGACATGGAAAGCGTGCATTACCTCGGCATCTCCGCCTACAAGATCGGCCAGGAAGTGGGCAAGACCTTGATGGAGCAGATGGCGAAGCGGAACTGGGACATCAAGGACGTCGGCCTCTGCCTCGTCACCTTCGACGAACTGCCCACCATCCAGGACCGCACCGACGGCGCGCGCGACATGTGCATCGAAATGGGCTTCCCTGAAAGCCAGGTCTATCGCGCCCCCGTCATGCAGCGCATGGAGATCCCGACCGCGCTCGACGCAACGAACACCCTTCTCACCCGCTACCCCAACGTCAAGCATTGGCTCATCGCCGGCGGCAACGACAGTTGCGTCCTCGGCGCCGTCCGCGCCATGGAAGGCAGGGGCATAGCGGTCGCCGACGCCATAGGCGTGGGCATCAACGGCACCGACTGCGTTCCCGAGCTCGAGAAGGCGAATCCGACCTCCTTCTACGGCTCCATCCTGCTTTCGGCGCGCGAACACGGCTATCTCACCTCCGAAATGATGTACAAGTGGATCAAGGACGGGGTCGAGCCTCCGCTCGACACCCGCACGGTCGGCAAACTCATCACCCGCGACACCTTCAGGCGGATCCTGAAGGACGAGGGCATCACCGAATAACGGCAATCAGCATCCCCGGGGGCCCTTATCGGGCCCCCGGATTCTATCCGCCCCACCCGCCACGACGCCAAGCACGGCGGCATGGAAGGAAAACGACGTGAGTTCACTACCCGCCGATTACATGGAATTCGTCCATATTTCGAAGCAGTTTCCCGGCGTTCTCGCCCTGGACGACGTCAACTTCAGCGTTCCGCAGGGCTCCGTCCGCGCCCTCGTCGGCGAGAACGGCGCCGGCAAATCGACGCTGCTGAAAATTCTTTCCGGAGCGCATCCCCCGACGACCGGCCACATCCGCATCGCCGACAGGGAAATGGCGTTCGAGGACACCACATCCGCCATCGACGCCGGCGTCGCCGTCATCTATCAGGAACTTCAACTCGTCCCCGAGCTCTCCATCGCCGAAAACATCTATCTCGGCCACCTCCCCGCCGGATCCATGTTCATTGATTACCGGCAACTGTGGGACAAGGCGTTCGAGAACATGCGGATGGTCGGCCTCGGCGACGTCAGCCCGAAGGTCAGGGTCGGGCGCCTTTCCATCGGCCAGCGCCAGATGGTGGAGATCGCCAAAGCGCTGACCCGCAACGCCGGCATCATCGCCTTCGACGAACCAACGAGCTCCCTTTCGAGCCGCGAGACCGACGTTCTCTTCGGCATCATCAGGCAATTGCGGGAACAGAACAAGACCATCTTCTACGTGTCGCACCGGCTCGAGGAAATTTTCGAAATCTGCGACAGCGTCACCGTGTTCCGCGACGGCCGGCATGTCGCCACGCGCCGGACCATGGAAGGCCTCACCCGCGACATGATCGTCAAGGACATGGTCGGCCGCGAGATCGTGGACATCTACCACTACCACCCGCGCCCGCACGGCGAGGCGGCGCTGAAAGTCGAAGACGTGACCGGCCCCGGACTGGCCTCGCCCGTCTCCTTCGAAGTGAGGAAAGGCGAAATCATCGGCTGCTTCGGGCTGGTCGGCGCCGGACGCACCGAACTCATGCGCATCCTCTTCGGCGCCGCGCCGCGCCGGAGCGGCAATGTCGAAGTGTTCGGCCGGACGGTGGACGTCAAGGCGCCGGCGGACGCCATACGCGCCGGCATCATGCTCTGCCCCGAGGACAGGAAGAAGGAGGGCGTCATACCCGGCCTGTCGATCCAGGAAAACACCAACATCTCCGCCCGTCGGCACCATCTCAGGATGGGCTTCCTCGACAAGCGGTGGGAATACGACAACGTCATGGAAAAAATCCGCGCCCTGGCGATCAAGACCCCCTCCCAGCGGCAGTTGGCGAGAAACCTCTCGGGCGGCAACCAGCAGAAGGTCGTGCTCGCCCGCTGGCTGGCGGAAAAGATCAAGGTGATCCTGCTTGACGAACCGACGCGCGGCATCGACGTCGGCGCGAAATCGGAAATTTACGACATCATCTACCGACTCGCCGGAGAAGGCATCGGCGTCGTCGCGGTCTCGTCCGAACTTCCCGAGGTGATGGGCATTTCCGACCGCATCCTCGTTTTCTCCGAGGGCGAACTGGTCGCCGACGTTCCGCGCGCCGAGGCGACGCAGGAGAAGATCCTGTCCCTCGCCCTGCCGCAGGAATCGAAGAAGCATTTCCGCGGGGAAGAAATCTAGCGCCGCCGGCATCCGGACGGCTTTATGTACCGATTTTTCTGAGAGAGGAATCTTACACCATGAGCGCCCAAACCACCGGACCGGCGAATCCACAGAACTCCTCGATGGCCAAAACCATCTGGCGCGACTTCGGCATGATCGTCGTTCTTGTCGTCATTTTCATCCTGTGTTCGCTGCTTGTGCCGCGCTTCCTTTCCGTGCCGAACATGAAGGCCCTCACCCTCGCGGTCTCCATGACCGGCATGGTCGCCTGCACCATGATGTTCTGCCTGGCGTCGGGCAATTTCGACATGTCCTGCGGCGCCGTCGTCGCCTGCTCGGGCGTCGTCGCCGCCCAGGTCATCAACCTGGCGGCGCCGGTGTTCGGCGGCGCCGTCGGCATGATCCTCGGCATCCTCGCCTCGCTCGGCGTCGGCCTTCTTGTCGGCCTCGTCAATGGCGTCACGATCGCCTATATCAAAATCAACGCTCTTATCACCACGCTCGCGACCATGCAGATCGCACGCGGCTTCGGCTACATCATCGGCGACGGCCGCGCCGTCGGCGTCTCGGTGGAGGAATTCTTCGCCCTCGGCACCAAATCCTGGTTGGGGATTCCGATTCCCGTCTACATCACGATCGTCTGCTTCGCCGTCTTCGGCACCCTTCTGGAAAAAACCGCTTTCGGCAGGAACACGCTCGCCATCGGCGGCAACGAGGAAGCGGCGAACCTCGCGGGTATCCGAGTGTCCGCGCACAAACTGCTGCTGTTCATCCTCCACGGACTCATGGCGGCATTCGCCGGCGTCGTCCTCGCCAGCCGCATGACTTCCGGCCAGCCCACCACCTCGCAGGGCTTCGAGTTGGACGTCATCTCCGCCTGCGTTCTCGGCGGCATTTCCATGGCGGGCGGCATCGCCTCGATCTGGTTCGCCATCTCCGGCGTTCTCATCATGGGCATTCTCCAGAACTCCATGAACCTGATGAACGTCCAGACGTTCTACCAGTATGTCGCGCGCGGCCTCATCCTTCTCATCGCCGTCATCTTCGACAAGTACAAACAGAAGTACATGTAATTCGCAATGATCCATACATCCCGGGAACGCCAACCGTTCCGCATATCTTCCCGCCCCGTCCGCGCGTCCGGACGGGGCGGCTTTTCGAAAGGGAACGCATGCACACGGACACGGATCCGATCGCCGACCGGGACACGATGACCGCCGATTGGCGTGACGCCCGGAATTGTGGACTGCGGCGCGATTTGCGGGTATACTACCGGTTGTGGGCCTTTGGAAGCAGGAGCATTCCGTTACAGCGATCGCCTCGGGAAAGTTGCGGACTTAGCGGATGGAACGGCAATACTGGATCGACGGTTTCAACTTTTTTCATCACTGGAACCGCACCAGGGATCTGTTTTCCCGGGGCGCGGACCTTGATATCGCGCGCGCGATCGATTTGTCGCTCCGCGCCCTGACCCGCGATCTCGCCGGCCGCGCCGGACATACGGTCGTTTTCATGGACGGCGGTTGGCGATGGGAGGAAAGGCGGCTCGGGAATCTTCGCGTCAGGTATGTGGGTCCGGGGAAAAAAGCGGACGACCGCATGGCGACCGACCTCCGCGAACTCGACGAACGGGCGCGCCGGATCACGGCGGTCACCAACGACCGCGAATTGTCGTTTCGCCTTTCATACCTTGGCGCAAGCTGCCTCGGCGTCGGCGAATTCCTGGCGCTCATCGAAAAACGGGGCGGCGGCAAAGGCAAACAGGGAAAAACCGCGCCGCGCGGCGGCGGCGAGGCGGAGATCATGCGGCAGAAATGCCAGACCCTCTCCCCCGCCGCCGTGCAGGCGTGGCTGGAATTTTTCGGGTGCGGGGACGACGATTCATGAAAGGACCTGCCATGACTCTTCGGGAATTCCATCTGGACACCGACAAGGAAGGCTTTTACGACATCACCGGGCAAGTCGCCGAGACGATCATCGAAAGCGGCGTCAAGGACGGGCTGTGCGTGGTCTTTTCCCCGCACACCACGGCGGGAATAACGGTCAACGAAAACACCGATCCCGACGTCCGCCGCGACCTGCTCCTCGGGCTGCACAACGCCTTCCCCGACCATCGGGGCTTCCGCCACGGCGAGGGCAATTCCGCGGCGCATCTCAAGGCGAGCGCGGTCGGCGCCAGCCGCGCGCTCATCGTCGCGGGCGGAAAACCGTTGCTCGGAACCTGGCAAGCGGTATATTTTTGCGAATTCGACGGTCCGCGCCAGCGGCGGTATTTTGTAAAGGTGGTCTGACGCCCAGGCCGCCGGGAGAGAGTGCGTATGGCCATGTTCGAGTGGCAGGGTCTCAAGAGCAAGCTCGGGTTGCGTCCGCAGACGGAAATCCGCGACATCGGTTCCGGCCCCGGCGCGAAGTGCGCCAAATGCGGCGAAGTTCTCATGAAGATCGACTTCGAAGCCAACCTTCACGTCTGCCCGTTCTGCGACCATCATCACGTCCTCGGCGCCGCCGACCGGGCGCGGATCACGCTTGACTACGACAGCCTCGTCCCTCGGGACAACGACCTCGCGGCCAAGGACGTCCTCGACTTCCAGGGCGTCGAAAGCTACAAGGTCAAGCTCGAAAACTCGCGCGCGAAAACCGGGACCCTCGACGCCATGCTCTCCGGAACCGGCAAGCTGAAGGGCCGGGACATCGCCTTCGGCGTCACGGACGCCAGGTTTATCGCCGGCTCCATGGGCGCCGTGGTTGGCGAAATGATCGTGCGCCTCATCGACGCCGCGATCGAGCGCAAGCTCGCCCTGGTCGTCTTTTCCGGTTCCGGCGGCGGAGCGCGCATGTACGAGGGGTTGTTCTCCCTCATGCAGATGGCGAAGACCAGCGCCGCCCTCACCCGTCTCGACGACGCCGGCCTGCCCTTCATCAGCGTCTGCACTCAGAGCACCATGGGCGGCGTCTGGGCAAGTTGGGCGGCGCTCGGCGACGTCATCATCGCCGAACCGAAGGCGCAGATCGGCTTCACCGGCCCGAGGGTCATCAAAACCACCATCAACGCCGAACTCCCCGACGGCTTCCAGTCGGCGGAATTTCTGCTCGAACACGGCCAGATCGACATGATCGTCCACCGCACCGACATGCGCGACCGGATCGCCGATCTTCTCGACAAACTCATGGGACCGATTACTTGACTTCCGAACCCCGCCTCCCGGCGGACGCGGGGTATCGGAACATCCTGCGCTACGCCCTTCCCATGGTGCTTTCCAACTCCGGAGGCACGATACTGCAATTCACCGACCGGATGTTTCTCGCCTGGCACGCGCCCGAATCCGTGGCCGGCGCCGGCGTCGCCGGAATGATTTCCATCTGCTTCATCGGCCTTTTCTGCGGCGTGACCGGCTTCACGGGCGTGTTCGCCGCCCAATATCTCGGTTCCGGCCGGCCGGAGCGCCTCGGCCCCGCCACCTGGCAGGGATTGCGCCTTTCCGTCGTCTTCGGCGCCGTCTGCTTCGGCCTCTCCTTTTTCGCGGAACCACTGTTCACGCGGCTCGGACACGGAGCCGCCGTAACCGCCGCTGAAATCGACTACTTCAATATCTCCTCGGCAAGGACGGAGACCGTATGAACGTCGTCCTGAGCGCATGCGGTAAGAACCTGCGCCCGCTGTTGAACCGCATCAAGCGCCGTACCCCGGAGTTTTCTGTTTTTGGCGCATGGCTGATGGCGTTTTTCTATCGTTTTGCCGCCGTTTTGCCCCTCTGGCGCCCCGCCAACGCCGGCCTGAACCGGGCTTTGCTTGGGGCGATTTCGAAAGACGGCTTGTCGGGTTTCCGCTGCATTCATCGCGCAGCTTCGCCGGCGGTCATCGCTGCGGCTGGAGCATTTGCCTTCGCGTCAGCGATTGTTGGGAAGTCATTTATGCGATACGTCGTGTACGACGAAGGGCTATAGAAAACATCTCCAGAGAGGAACGCGCGTTTTGGGGACGGTGCACCGAAAAGATCGGAACCAAAACGCCGGATCACCTCCTCCCGATTGTATCCCATTGCCGTCAGAATTGTGGGGAAAATTTGAAAATGCGAGGCCTGGTTATATTGCTGCGGGTTATAACCGCCGCATCGCGAAAACACATCTTCGGCGTTCTCCGAAAATGGCCATATCAGAAGCGGAACCGTGGCCTGATCGACTGGCGGATCGATCACGGTGCCATGCGGATAACTGCTTTTTGCGTCAAAACTTTGTCCATGGTCGCTGGTATAAAAGACAAGTACGTCTTCTCCGGAAAGTTTTTGAAAGAGTTTGTGGAAAAATACATCGACAGACCAATGGAGCGCTTTCAGGTACGCCTCCGGGATAAAGCCGTCGCGTCGCAAGCCCGGATATGCCAATTCGGGATTGAATCTTCCCTGATAATCGAAGTGGCAACCCCATTTCAACAAAAAGATAAAAGTGGGTGAATCAGCGCTTGACACAATTTTCTCAACAATGTCCACGGCTTTCATGTCCAAGTTGTAATTCTGGCCATCGGGGAAGACTTTTATATAGTTAAACGAACGCATATCCCTGGGCATAATGTAATTGCTTCGTGCGGCGCGTTGCACATCTACATAGAATGATTCCCGCCCGGCCTGGTTTGCATAGTCGAAAATGGAGGCTTGCTTCAAGCCACGTTGCCCGGAATCCGGCAACTCATCAAACATGAGTCCGGAAATGCAGATTATATTGCTTATTTTGCTCAGGTTGCCGGAGGAGCTGGCCAGACCATAATTATGAAGCTTCCCCGCGTTTTGCAGGAGAAATGGGGTCGTTGGAATTTCATATCCATTGAGTGAAAGGCAGGTTCCAAGAATGCTCTCATCCATGATGTAGATGATGTGGCGGATGCCATCTTCCCTGCGTTCTACCGGCAATCCCGGAACGCTACGCTTGCCGGCATACAGCGAATCCTCGTTGATGAGCTCCAGCACCGCGTAGAGAATGTTCCGGTTATATAACGGTGCTTCATTGACCCATCCCCTATAGGGCGGAGCAAGCAGCAGCGCGGATATGCCGAAAAAAAGCGTTAGAATTATCGGGGTTGAGGGCAGCTTCGCCGAAGATCTCCGAATTTTTCCTGCGATCAATGAAAACAGCATCACCAACAGCGCCGAAACAATGAACGTGATGCCCAGAGGACGCCAAAATGAAAGAAATGTCTCCGTTGGCAGGGCTGCGGTGCTGAACAAACCGTCAACGACAACAGCGATATCCGGCGCCAGGGTTCTTCTGCCTTCCACCAGATAAA
The DNA here is from genome assembly GCA_031254915.1 of Planctomycetota bacterium. GTDB lineage: Bacteria > Planctomycetota > SZUA-567 > SZUA-567 > SZUA-567 > JAIRTL01. Next base: position 3,728 of record JAIRTL010000003.1, on the reverse strand, counting down.
AGGCGACGCTGCAAGCCAGGGAAAGGAAGAGGATGATTTGGGCGAGCAATCGCAAATAAAAATTCACTAGTAGCAACATCTGGGTGATTCCAAGAACTGCGAGAGCGTATAGAAGAGCCTTGACGCCTATACTCCACAGGCTTGAATACAGTCCGTTTTGTGCCATTTGCCGAAGGCGTTCCAGGTGCAACAGTTGATCGAACAGCATTGCGGTAATGCAAAGCAGCAACAACAGACCAAGATACGCGAAGTGATATTTGGTCTTCCCCGAGATGCCTTTTGATCTCTGTTCCACACTTTTCCTTTGAATATATTCTTGAAACCAGTAATAGTTGTTCTTACAGGTCAAACAGCAGATATGCGCTGCCTGTGGAATTGGCAACGAAGCTTCTAGCTCCCAAATGCCCGCTTTGCCGATTCACGGGAAAGCTGTCCTATAAGCATTCTCCTGTAATCGGGGCAGTTGAAATGAAGGCGTGCTGCACCCCCAAAATTTTACCGGGCGATACCGGGCGCGGCCCGAAATTGTGAAAATGAGGGATGGAATTGCCCTGTTCCACATCTGTTTCTCTTGGCTATTTCCTGGTTACGCTCAGTCGGGGGAATCACAACTCCGGACCGTGCACGGAATAAGTGATCCGGTCGGGAAGACGGGATGCGGCGGGCGGCGCTGCGGCGCCGGAGCCGGCGGCGGGCGCAAGCGGCGGCGGCGCGCTCAGTTCGGGAAGCGCGCCCGAATCGGGCGATCCGGAAGGCGGCGGTTCGGACAGTTCCGGCATCAGGCCGGTGGCCTGTATCATCACAGGACCATCCGGTTCCGCGATCCGGCCGGCCTGGGCAGGAACAGACGCGGGCGCGTGAACGGGCGCGGTTGCCGACTGGACAGGGGCATCGGCTGGCGACCGGCCTTCGCGCACGGGAACGCCCGGCGCAACATGATATGGCCGGAGGCTCTCCCGGAGCGGAAGCGCGGCCACGACGCCGTCCGCCACATGAAAACGGTATTGCGAGAAGATGGGGTCGCCGGCGAGCGGCGGCGAGCGCAAGGCCGCGCCCAAGGCATTTTCGTCGGCGATACGCAAGCCGCCGAGATGGCGGAGCGTATTGCGCGCCGCCGCTTCGGTCCTCTCCCTCGCTTCATTCCGTCCCGCGACAAGCTCCCATTTCCCGAGCCGGCGAACCATCCCGACGGAAATGCGCTGTTCCTGGGCGAGAACCGGCATTTCCACGGTGAACACGATTTCGGCCCAGTCGCCATGGAGGTTGACGGCAAAGGCTATCGGCTCCGAAAGCACAAGTTCGCGCGCGCGCGAAAGCGGTCCGTATTCGACGAGAAAGTCGGGGAAGGGAAAAACCTGCCTGGAATCCGCGGAGAAAAACGAGTACGCCGAGGCATAATCGCCCCGGCCCAGACTGGCGCAAAAATCGGACCAGACCGCGCCAACGGTCTGGATCGAGCCGCCCCGACCGGACGGCGAATCGCCGGCATGAACGGCGGCGACGAAAATACACAGAAGAAACGCTGGCAACAGCGATCTCGTCCGTCTGGACGTCACCCGGGTTCTCCCCCATTTCGCCGCGCCTTCGGAAGCGCGGCGGCGCTCGGACACGCGAAGCAAAAAAACATCGCCGATTCTCAGAGTCTGACGGTTACGTCGGCGCTGAGCATCTCCGACCTCGGTTCGATGATATTGACGCCGATGACATAGGTCAAGTTATTGGCGGGGGGACGGGTGAGAACGCGCGCTTCCACAAGCGCCCTTTCTCCCTGGGCGATGAAGCGGTTGGGAACGCGGACGCCGATGCAGACGCACGAAGAGGAGACGCGGCCGATGCGGATCGGTCCGTCGCCGGGGCGCTTGATTTCAAACCACTGCGCCGGCGCGGCGTCATTGGTGCGCGTCGAGGGAATGTCGTACGCGGGCACAAGCTGGAATCCGCCGGCGGCGGGAGCGAACGCGGAAGGCGCCCGCGGCGCTTCATACGCGGAGTTGCGAACGACCGGCGCCTGCGCGGCGGGCGGCGCATACGCGACCGGCGAATACGACGCCGGCGTCGCGACGATCGAAGAACTCGCTGACGCGGGAGCGGCGGAACTAAATGAAGAACCCCTCGCCGTTTCACGGTAAGGGGCGGGGAGTTCCGGAACCGGAACGACCGGAGGCGAAGTCGGCGGCGACATTGGGCTGCCGAAGGCCGGCTGGTCGTATCCCCGTTCGATGGCCGGCGCGGCGGCCTGATACGCCGTCGCCGAGTACGGCGCCGACGACGTCGGCGGGTAGAGCGGGCCGGCCGGGGTCGACGCCACCACCGCGCCCGCCTGGTTGACGGTCACGGACGGCGGGTCGGGCAGCACGGTCTGGCCGGGCGGCACCAGCCAGCAGACGCCGCTCGCCGGACGGGTGTACGCCGGGGCGTACTGCGGTTCGGCGACAGCGTAGGTCGCGGGCGCGGACCTGGGCTGCGGGTTCGTCAGCGGGTACATCGACACCTGGGTCGTCGGGGGCGAGTAGTTACGCATCGGCGGCATCGGCGAGACCTGGCTCGTCTGTACGACCGGCGGCTGGTACGCGGGTATCGGATTGCCGCAGGGATCGCACGGAGGAGGAGGGGGGGGCGGAAGCGGCGCATACACCGGCGCCGAGGCCGGAGGGCGGGCCTCCTTGCCGGTGCGGTTGCACCCGGGAAGCACCAAAAGACTCAGAACGAACGTCCCGGTCAGTAGGGGAAAAAGCATCTTTTTCATGACATGTCCTCCGCTCTCTCCTTGCGGTCGGCATGCCCTCTCGCAAGCCCTTCCCGCCAACCGCTACCCAGTTTTTCCCTTTACCATTTTTCATCCCATTTGCAATAGGCGTACATATTATATTCTATATTTATCGGTCGCGCGTTCGAATTCCTCGAGTTTTTCCTGAAAATCGTCACAACCAACCCATTCACGTTCTATCTTATTTCCATGCCGGTCTTTAGGATGCACAGAAAACTGACGTCCATTCCGCATTTTTCCGCGAGCACACGGCAAATCTCATCCGGTCGGGCGGTTCCGGCAAGGGAATTGACCACTGTCAACATCACGGAATTGTCCGATAAGGCGAGATCCTCGACATAGGGCCTTATATCGACGGTTGTTGCCTCACCGGGGCGTCCCCGGCGCATCGGCAATGCTTCCAGCGCCATGACTTCGGCGATCGCGACCGGGAGTTGGGCAAGAGCCCCGTCTGTCCATCCGGAAATTTCGTATTCGAACGCCGCCGCCGTTCTTCCCTTTTTCACCGGCGGCAGCGCCGTCGTCCCGACCACTCCAAGCGTCCGCCCGCACGCTTCCCGCAGACGAACGAGGATTTCCTCCTCCGGAACGCGGCGGTAAAACTCGAACTCGACCTCCTCGTGCAACGACGCCGTTCCCACGCCCAAGGCATGCAAAAAAACCATTCGCGGATGCGGATTGAAGCCTTGCGTCTGCCTGACCGGCAACCCGGCCCGCCTTACCGCCCGCTCCCAAAACCGGATCAGGTCATGATGTGAATGGTAGGCGGCGTCGCCCGTTTTCGTGAATCGTATCGATGTTTTTTGCACCAGCCCGCCGTGATCGCTCATTCGTATTCCCGCGCATTGTGTCGCTCGACAAAGGCGGTGTTGACCTTGCGATTGACCTTGGATGCCTTGAGGGCCGCGTCCAGTTGTTCCTGGGTTCCAAATTGCAGTCGCGTCTCGACCTTAACCACTGT
>JAIRTL010000124.1 GCA_031254915.1 Planctomycetota bacterium | reverse complement strand
CCCGGCGAGTCGATCTACGGCTGGTTCGGAAAGGAGGGTTTCGTGCTGGCGGGACCGGGCGGCAAGGTCGTCGTCCCGATGGCGGAGAACGTGGACCTCTCGCCGCCCTCCTCCGGCTTCTGCATGGTCGTCGACGAGGAGTATGCCCGCGTCATCGGTTGCGGCTGGTGCATGAACCTCGCGGGCGACCGCAAGGCGGCGACGCGCTACGAGGGGTGGCCGCTGACTTCGTTTTCAGGCGGGTACGGCACGACGCCCGACGGGATCGTCCGCCTCGTTCGCGGGAACGCTCCCTGGCGCGTGGACTTCGGACGCCTCGACCTCGGCACGGAGCGGGAAAAGCACCTGCCGAACGTGTATGCCGGCGCGACGAGCGAGGGACCTCTCCTTCTGCGCGTCGTCGCGCCGGGACCCGAGGGGGGAGATTTCACCTATCCCGCGCGCCGCGACTCGCGGGCGCTCGACATGCAGCGTTTCGACGTGGGTCGGGGGCTGCGCGCGAACTGGTTCCGCCTCATTCTCTCCGCGGAGGAGGGAGCGGATTTCCGACTGGCGACGATTGAATTCCTCAATGCGCGCAGCCCGCGGCGGCTTTAACAGGAGACAGACATGGCAACAGGTTTTGGACCGAACCCGAACAGGATCGTCGACTACATTCCCGGCACTTACACGCCCGGAGCGGAATCCACGCTCGCCATTCTCGTCGATCTGATCAACGCGAGCTGGACCTACGGCGTCAACAAATCGGCGGAGTTCGAAGCCCGGCTGGACAAGATCACCGACCCGATCACCGGCTGGCTCAACAACCAGTCCGCGCCGAAGATTTCCGGCGGCTCGGTCGCCACGCCGAATATCGTCGAGCCGGCGGTCAACATCCCGGCTTCGGCGGACGCGGGCGATATTTTTTCGATGTTCGACACGAAGTATCTGGAACTGGTCGAATTGCTGGTGCAGAAGTTCATCGAATTCCGCGCCACGTATTTCCCCGACGAGCAGAGCGTCTATACCGCCGCCGAGAACTGGTTGCGGGAGGCGATCGAAAACCCGGACATGGCGCTGCCGCCAGGTGTCGCCGAACAACTCCTCGTCGAAGATCGCGACCGCATATTGAAAGAGGCGAACCGATCGTATGACTCCGTGCTTGCCTCGTTCGCCGCGCGACGCTTTCCGCTGCCTCCGGGCGCGGCGGCCTCCGCGATCGTGCAGCTTCGTCAAAAGGCGGAGGAGGAGATTTCCGCGTCCTCGCGCAAGATCGTCGTTACCGCGATCGAACGGATGCAATGGAGCATCCAGACCGCGATCAGCCTCCGTCAGATCGCCATGGACTCGGCGGTGAAGTACATCGGCGCGCTGGCTTCCGGGCCGGACATGGCGAGCCGTTTAGTGAATATCGGCTACGACGCTCAGTCGAAGCTGATCAGCGCGGCGGCGTCGTTCTACAACGCGCGGATCAACGCCGCCGAAACGGTCGCCAAGATCGGCCAGTTCAATGTGTCCACGGACCTGGAGGTGGCGAAGGCGAATCAGGCGTCGGAACTGGCGCTGATCGAAGCCCGGCTGCGCGCGCTGCTGGCTGAATGTCAGGCGCTGGCGCAAATGGCGACGAGCCTGTTCAACAACCTGCATGCTGGTTCGAGTTCGAGCTACAACACCTCGATCTGAGTTTGAATTAAGGAGACTGTAATGAAAAAGCGTAAATGCGGATTGAATCTGGCGGCGGGCTTGGCCCCTTCCGTTCCCGGCTGGTCGGATGAGACACGCGATGCTTTGCTCGCCAGCGCAAACCGGCGCGTCAACGCCCTCAATGGTACGGGCATGGCTCAAGGTTTCGTCGACCCTTCCATGGGCCTCACGGAGGCGCGCTCCAATCCTCTGCACGATATGGATGAGAAGATCGCCAAGTTCAACGCCTACGCGAATCTTTCCAACACCGAGCGCTATCGGCTCGCCAATCCGAACAACCTTCCCTTCCGCATGGGCGCGGGACGGCGCGGCATCGGCGGCGGGGCGGCACCCGCCGGGATGCAAATGAGCCTTCCCATCATGCCGGGAAGTTCCGCGGAGGTGTCCAGTCTGCGTCAACAGGCAGACACCCTCGGCACGCTTCGCAATAACCTGCAAGCCGAACGGGAACGGATGGGCCTCGCGCGCGGCGGCGTGATCGGTCTGCGCGGCCCCGGCACGGGGACTTCCGACAGCATTCCGTTGACCGTGCAAAAGAACGGGAAGGGATTGCGCGTAAACGTTTCCAATGGAGAAGCGCTCGCGGTTCTGCCGGCAAAGACGGCGAAGAATCCGTATGCGGTGGAAGCGGTGAACCAGATTATTGAAGGAACGAATGGGAGACCGCCGAAACGGGGATTGCGCGAGGGAATGGGGTATCGGAATGGCACACCGATGCTCACGCCCGGCGAGGCGTATGACGAGGAGAATCGCGCTTTGCTTAACGCTAGGCGGGCTGAGGCGGCAGACCCTAATGCGGATCAGAGAACCCTCGCTGCTCAATATGCTGCGGAGATTGCTCGTGAGGAAGAGAAGGTTAAGGGGAATACGAATGCGACCTCCTCTGAACCTCCTCGGCCTCAAACAGAGACCCCTGCCCCTGCTACCCTATACAGTCGCTATAGGAATCAGTTTAGCAAGCTGAGAAACCCCCCGCCGCCCCCATCGAAAGCGTGGCCTTGGTCTATAGGGGGCACCCCCTCCGATTCCCCCGAGATGCTTACTCCCGTTGAGGCACATCAGGATGAAGTTACCACTTTGCGCAAAGCTACCCAGAGGAATAACTTTAAGCCGGCAACCCTGGAATCTGCGACGGGTCGCGGCCCCATTTTTACGGCTCCTCCCGGCTTTACGCAAGATGATGTCGGACGGATGTTTATTGGCACCATAGACCCTACAGGCGTTCTGAGTGAAAACTCAGACTTGGTGTCTAAGTTCGGGAGACACTTCGCAGATAAAATACCATCTTCGCCTAATGGGGCTAGAACCAACTCCCCCATCGTTCCGATGGGCGGTGGCGACCAAGCTCAAAACCAAACCGGGCCGCAGAATCAATCTTCCCAGGGCCTCCGTGACCAACAGCCAGTCACCTGGGATGACATCAACAAGCGGTACACGCTCGCCGGGCTTCGCAATCGGGACATC